>JAIDVA010000367.1 GCA_029059925.1 Eubacterium sp.
TTTTCACCGTCAGCAAACAGCGATGTTTGTGAGTCATCTTTTTCCTCAGTATTCTCGGGCAAATCAGGCAAATCATCAAGACTGTTAAGCGAAAAACACCTCAAGAACCTATCAGTTGTGCCATAAACAAGCGGTCTGCCCGGCAAATCAAGTCGGCCCTTTTCCTCTATCAGACCCTTCTGAATAAGGTTTGATACAGGACCGCTGCAATCAACACCTCGAATCTGTTCTATAAAAGAGCGTGTAACCGCCTTATTATATGCAACAATCGCAAGCACCTCAAAGGCCGCCTGGCTGAGCGGCGTATTCTTTTTTATTTCCAGAAGACCTCTTACCTCTTCGCTGTATTCCTCTCGGGTACAAAGCTGATATTTTCCATCAACTCTTATCAGACGGAGTCCGCCGTCATTTTCATCGTACATAGCCTCTAAATGGCCCAGCATTTTTATGACATTTTCAACATCTATATCAAGTACCTCTGCAAGCTTTGCAGGCTCAACAGGATCACCTGCAGCAAACAGCATAGCCTCAAGAGATGCTAAAATATTATTACTGCTCAATATCATTTACCTCATTTACTATCTGAACTGAGGGATTACTCATTTCACCCTCAATTGTAATCTTTTTTGATTTTGCAAGCTCAAGAACCGCAAGAAAGGTTGCCACCATATCACTTTTTGTCTGTGCATCCTGAAAAAGTGATAGGAATTTAACCTTTTTACCGCCCCACAGCTTACGCATAACCGTGCTTACCTTTGTGGCAACAGCAACAAATTTCTTTGCCACAATAACCTTAAAGGAATCAAGCGGCGGCGGAAGCTTACGCCGTCCTCTGCCGGCTGCACTGATATAAGCATTTAAAAGCTCTTCACCCTCATGAAAGCGCTCATAGTCATAATTGACATAACCCTCCTGTGCAGGACGGACAAAGCGGTTAAAGCCATCAGTCTGTTCAGACAGCTTTTTAGCCATAAGCTTGCAGTCACGGTATTCAATCAGCTCACCCGTGAGCTCTTTTTTAAGTATTTCAGCCTCTTCGTGCTTTGGCAGTAGTGACACGGTTTTAATATAAATCAGCCTTGCAGCCATTTCAAGAAATTCACCTGCAACATCAAAATCCTGTTCCTGCAGCTGCCTTACATAAGCAACATACTGATTAACCAGCTCAACAATAGGAATATCGTTAATATTCAGTTTATGCTTTGAAATAAGATGCAGCAGAAGATCCATTGGACCCTCAAACACATCTATCTTATAATTTATCTGCTCCATAAATCACCCGAAAATTGCACGAGGAATAATGGTTACAAACCACATCATACCATTTGAAACAGCACCTATAACACCTCGTAATACACCTGTGAACAAAAGGAGCATAAAGCCTAACATAATATATCGGTCATATTTCATAATTTTGAAATAGATTTTATCCGGAAGTATTGCTGAATAAATTTTTGAGCCGTCAAGCGGAGGGACCGGCAAAAGATTGAATGCTGCAAGAGTAACATTAACACTTGCCGCATACCAGAAAAAGGTTGCTATAGCCTGAAGACCTGCATTATTAGACTCCACTGCATTAAAGATATAGAAAAGCATCACCCAAACAAAACCCATAACAAGATTAGTCACAGGGCCGGCAAGTGCTATGAGC
>JAIDVA010000368.1 GCA_029059925.1 Eubacterium sp.
TTGCATCAACAGGAACAATAATTGGAATTTCAGGATATTTTTTACAAACGATAAAGTCATCAACACCATGACCCGGAGCCGTATGAACACAGCCGGTACCGCTTTCAAGCGTTACATGGTCGCCCACAATAACAAGAGATGTGCGGTCAATGAAAGGATGCTGCGTTTTCATATACTCAAGCTCTGAACCCCTGATGATACCCACTGTCTCATAATCAGTAACACCTTTGGCCTCCATAGCTGCAGGCGCAAGGTCAGTTGCCATTACATAATATTCGTCATTTGCTTTGATAAGTGAATACTCATAATTAGGACCAACACAAATCGCAACATTAGCAGGAAGAGTCCATGTAGTTGTTGTCCAGATAACAAAATAGGTTTTCGCAAGATCAGCACCCATTGCTGTGAGCTTGCCCATATCGTCGGTTACATTGAACTTAACATAGATTGAATGGCATGGATCCTCAGCATACTCAATCTCTGCCTCAGCAAGAGCAGTGTTACAATCAGGGCACCAATAAACAGGCTTTAAGCCCTTATAGATATAGCCCTTTGATGCCATTGTAGCAAACACCTTAATCTGTTCCTCTTCAAATTCCTTCTGAAGAGTGATATATGGCTTATCCCACTCAGCGATAATACCAAGTCTTTTAAAAGACTCACGCTGTAAGTTAACATAATTCATAGCAGTATCACGGCAGATTTTTCTGAGCTCCAAGTCGGTGATATTGCTGTCAGCAGTAATACCTGCCTTTTTTCTTGCAGCAAGCTCAGTCGGAAGACCGTGTGTATCCCAACCCGGTACAAATGGTGACTGAAAGCCTGTCATATTCTTATATCTTACGATAAAATCCTTAATAGTTTTGTTAAGTGAATGACCGATATGGATATCACCGTTTGCATATGGAGGGCCATCGTGAAGGACAAATAAAGGCTTGCCCTCGTTGTGCTTCATAAGCTGTTTGTACTGGTCATTTGCCTCCCATCTTGCAAGGAATTCAGGCTCTCTTGTCGGGAGTCCTGCTCGCATAGGGAATTCGGTTTTAGGTAAATTTATTGTTTGATTATAATCCATTATATCTTCTCCTTACTAAGCAGTTGATAAT
>JAIDVA010000369.1 GCA_029059925.1 Eubacterium sp.
GGCTATGATATTTCAAAATCAACCACACCACTGCTTATCGGCGGCGGTGTCGGTGTGCCGCCTATGTATATGCTTGCGAAAAAGCTGATTGAAAACGGACAGAAGCCGACTGTGATTTTAGGCTTTAATACCAAGGATGAGATTTTCTTTGAAGAGGAATTCAAGGCACTCGGTTGCGATGTAAGGGTAACAACAGTTGACGGTTCTCACGGTATAAAAGGCTTTGTAACAGATGCATTCCCTGAGGATTATGATTATTTCTACACCTGCGGTCCTATGCCTATGTTTAGGGCAATTGAGAATACAGCCAAGACATCAGGTCAGTATTCCTTTGAGGAGCGTATGGGCTGCGGCTTCGGCGCATGCATGGGCTGTTCCTGCAAAACAAAGTATGGTAATAAGAGAATTTGTAAGGATGGACCTGTCCTTGAAAGGGAGGAGATTATATGGTAGATTTATCTGTAAATCTTGCCGGAATGGAAATGGATAACCCGATTGTTCCAGCATCAGGTACATTCGGCTTCGGCAATGAATTCAAGGATTTTTACGATATTAACATACTCGGCTCATTCTCATTCAAGGGAACAACTAAGGATGCACGCTTTGGCAATCCTACACCAAGAATTGCAGAATGCAAAAATGGCATGATTAATGCAGTAGGCTTGCAGAATCCGGGTGTTCACCACGTTATTGAGCATGAGCTGCCTGAGATGAAAACGTATTTTCACAAGCCGGTTATCGCGAATGTTTCAGGCTTCAGCATTGAAGATTATGCCTATACCTGTGAACTGCTTGATAAAGAGGAGCAGGTCGGTATTTTAGAGGTTAATGTATCCTGTCCGAATGTACACGGCGGCGGTATGAGCTTTGGCACATCACCTGAGTGTGCTGCAGAGGTTACAAAAGCTGTAAAGGCCGTTACAACAAAGCCTGTATTTATCAAGCTGTCACCTAATGTAACAGATATAGTATCTATTGCAAAGGCATGTGAGGCGGCAGGGGCAGACGGTATCTGCCTTATAAATACTATGCTCGGTATGCGTATTGACCTTAAAAGACGTCAGCCTGTTATTGCTAACAAAATGGGCGGCTTCAGCGGTGATGCGATTTTCCCTGTGGCTGTCAGAATGGTATATCAGGTGTCAAAGGCATGTGGTATTCCTGTAATGGGCTGTGGCGGTGTTTCAACTGCGCAGGATGTTATTGAAATGATGATGGCAGGTGCAACCGCAGTTCAGGTCGGTGCTGCTAATCTTGTGAATCCATATGTTTGCAAGGATATAATCGAGACTCTTCCGATTGAATGTGAAAAGCTCGGTATAGATAAAATAAGTGATATAATAGGAGTGATTGATTAATGGGTAAGGACGTTATTATCGCCTGCGACTTTTCGTCAGCACAGGCAACCTTCGATTTTCTCGACAAGTTTACAGAAGAAAAGCCGTTTGTAAAAATCGGTATGGAGCTTTATTATGCAGAGGGTCCGTCAATCGTTAAGGAGATTAAGAAGAGGGGACACAAGATTTTCCTTGACCTCAAGCTCCACGATATTCCGAATACAGTGAAAAAATCAATGGCAGTGCTTTCCAGGCTTGATGTTGATATGACAAATCTTCACGCAGCAGGCACAATCGATATGATGAAGGCAGCTGTTGAAGGCTTAACTCGTGAGGATGGTACAAGACCGCTCCTTATTGCTGTTACACAGCTCACCTCAACAAGTGAGGAAAGGATGCAGAACGAGCTGCTTATCAACGCATCTATCAATGACACAATCGTTAAGTATGCAAACAATGCAAAGGCAGCAGGTCTTGACGGTGTTGTATGCTCACCGCTTGAGGCTGGTATGGTTAAGGAAAGCTGCGGCAAAGAATTTATGACAGTTACACCGGGTGTGCGTTTTGCAGACGGTGATATCGGCGATCAGGTTCGTGTTACAACTCCTGCAAAGGCTAAGGAAATCGGATCTGACTATATTGTAGTCGGCAGACCTATTACTGCAGCAGATGACCCTGTTGCAGCATACAGACGCTGTGTTGCTGAATTTGTAGACTGATAATATTGTAGGGGAGGGTTTCTGTGCCCTCCCGAAAAAATATATAAATATCTGTCAGATTAGGAGGATTACAATGGAAGGTTATAAAAGAGAATTTATAGAATTTTTAGAGGGTGCAGGTGTTTTAAAATTCGGTGATTTCACTGCAAAGAGCGGAAGAAAGATACCTTATTTCATCAATGCCGGTGATATCAAAACAGGCGAGCAGATTCAAAAACTCGGTGAATTTTATGCCAAGGCTTATTTTGAAAAGGTCGGAAATAAAAAGGCTGTGCTCTACGGTCCTGCATATAAGGGAATTCCGATTGCAGTTTCCGTTGCAGTAGCACTTGCAAAGCAGGGACTTGACGTGCCTTTCTTCTTTAACAGAAAGGAAGAGAAAGACCACGGTGAGGGCGGCGTTTTTGTAGGATACACACCAAAGCAGGGCGAGGAAATCGTTATTGTTGAGGATGTTATCACCGCAGGAACAGCAATCAGAGAGAGTATGTCCATCCTCTCAAAATTAGAGGGCACAAAGGTTGCAGCTACCTTTGTTATGGTTGACCGTAAGGAAAAGGGACAGACCGAAAAATCTGCAATGGCAGAGGTTGGTGAGGAATACGGCTTCCCTGTATATTCGGTTGTTGATGTTTATGATATTATTGAATATCTTGAAGAGGATGAAAGCAACTTTGAAAATGTTGAGCGCATAAAGAAGTATCTTGAAGTCAACGGTGCAAAGGATTAATCGTAAGGACTTAATCGGAAAGGAAGCTTAAAATGCGTCATTTACTTGATACAACAGATTTATCATTAGAAGAAATTGATGATATGATTGCAACTGCAATTGATATTATTGATCATAAAGAAAAATATGCCCACATATGTGACGGCAAAAAGCTTGCAACACTTTTCTTTGAGCCGTCAACAAGAACACGTCTTTCATTTGAAGCGGCAATGATGGAACTTGGCGGTAATGTTCTCGGTTTTTCTGAGGCCGGTTCATCCTCTGCATCAAAGGGAGAAAGTGTTGAGGATACCGTGACAATGGTTTCCTGCTATGCCGATATTATTGCAATGCGTCATCCGTTTGAGGGTGCACCAAGGGTAGCAAGCTACCGCAGCGGTGTGCCGATAATCAATGCCGGTGACGGTGGTCATTCACACCCGACACAGACTCTTACCGACCTTTTAACTATATATCGTGAAAAGGGAACATTTGACAATCTGACTGTCGGTCTCTGCGGTGACCTTAAATTTGGCAGAACCGTTCATTCACTCATCAAGGCTATGTGCAGATATAAGAATGTGAAATTTGTCCTTATATCGCCCAAGGAGCTGTCTGTGCCGGATTATATCAAGACGGATGTGCTGGATAAAAGCGGTAATGAATATATTGAGGTTGAGACAATGGAGCAGGCTATGGAACAGCTTGATATCCTATATATGACCCGTATTCAGCGTGAACGCTTTTTCTCTGAGGATGAATATTTAAAGCATAAGGATGCTTTTGTACTTGATCTTGATAAGCTTAAAACGGCGAAGTCTGATTTAACAATTATGCACCCATTGCCAAGAGTGAATGAAATCGCAACCGAGGTTGACGATGATCCGAGAGCAAAATATTTTGTTCAGGCACTCAATGGTAAATATATCCGTATGGCACTTATTATGACACTTCTTAAATGGGGAGGTGCTCTTTAATGAAAATTGATTCAATCGAAAACGGTTATGTTATCGACCATATTCCTGCCGGTAAGGGTATGAGAGTTTATGAAATTTTAAAACTCAGCGAGCTTTCCTGTCAGGTAGCAATCATTACAAATGCAAAATCAAAAAAGGATGATGCTAAGGATATTATTAAAATCAATGACCTTATTGATTTAGATTTGGATGTTATTGCATACATAGCCCCTCAGGCGACAGTTAATGTTATCAAAAACAGTGAGCTTATTGAAAAGCGTTCACTGTCACTGCCAAAGGAGCTTAAGGATGTCGTGAAATGCCCGAATCCACGTTGTATCTGTAACAATGAATCGATAAGCCATATCTTCAAGCTAACAGACGAAAAAGGCACATATCGTTGTCTTTACTGTGAAACCAAGGCAAAATGAGGTCGGATTATGCAAAGCATAAATAATACTTCTTGTTCTGATGCAACAAAGCAGAAAATTGCGGACGCACTAAAGGCGCTTATGCAAACAAAAAGCTTTGACAAAATTTCTGTTGCCAATATAACAAATTATTGCAATATCCATCGTCAGACCTTTTATTATCACTTTGTTGATAAGTATGAGCTGCTTAACTGGATGTTTCATAATGAACTTATTGCTCCGCTGACAAGCGATTTTACACTTGATAATATGTATGATAAGCTCAATTCAATGTTCATAACAATGAAGAATGAGCAAAGCTTTTACCAATGTGCTTTAAAAATAAATGCAGATGTGATTCTGAAATATATAAATAATCTGGCAGTGCAGGAATTTGCCTCAGCCTTTGATGATATTGAGAAGACATATGGTTTGAAACCAAAGGATGATAAGGAAAATAAGCTGCTTGCTGAATTTTTTGGCTATGGTATTTCGGGTGTAGTGCTTGATTGGGTCTCACATGGAATGAGGGAAACACCAAAAGAGCTGACCGGCAGAATAGAGCATATAATCAATGCGTGCAAAAGACTTGCAATTTCACGTGCTGATTCATAATAAAAGTTTATATAAACAGATAAGCCCTCGGATTATTCCGAGGG
Source organism: Eubacterium sp. (assembly GCA_029059925.1). Taxonomy (GTDB): domain Bacteria; phylum Bacillota; class Clostridia; order Oscillospirales; family Acutalibacteraceae; genus Eubacterium_R. The sequence continues at coordinate 4,791 of JAIDVA010000369.1, forward strand.
CTTTGATTGTTTATTATGCGTTGATTAAATCAATTTCTTTGCTTTTCTTTGCCTTTGATACAGACAGACAAATTACAGATATAATGAGAGATACTACAAGATATGCAAGTATAATCATTATATACTTAAATGCCTGCGAGCCTGCCTCTCCGCTTATTGCTTCTTTAAATAACAGGGTTGAATATGTCATCGGCAGGAATCTGTTAATTACCTGGAAGAACCCTGACTGTGTCTCGATCGGGAAGGTTCCTGCACAAGAGGTAAGCTGTAAAATGAGCAGCAGCAATGCCACAAATTTACCCGCATCACCGAGGTGCATAATACAAAACTGAATGATTGCCATGAAAGCGAGCGATACCAGCCAGCAAGAAGCAAAGAGAAGTGCAGCATTATTAACTGTTATTCCTAAAATATCTTTAATAACAACTGCAAGCAGTATACCCTGTAATGAGCTGATTCCGATAAAGCAAAGCTGACGGATAACAGGTGAGGTTGAATCCTTTGTCAGTTTTCCGATTTTCTTATGGTAATCAAGATAAATACCAAAGAAAATCATAAGTCCTCCAACCCAGAGTGATAATCCCATAAAGTATGGTGCAAATGCCGAACCATAGTTTTCAACAGGCTGAATATACTCTGTACCTGTTGCTATAGGCTGTGCTGCGTAGTCAGGTAAATCAACCAGTGCTTTAAGCTGTTCGTTTGTGTCCTTAATGCTATCATCGACACCATTCTTTGCTGTGCTGATTCCTGTTTTTAATTCCTGTGTTCCTGAAAGCAGAGTATCTGTTCCTTCTCTGAGTGCTGATGCACCGTTATCGAGTTCTTTTGCTCCGTTGTTTAATGCTGTTGTGCCATCTGTTAATTTACCTGCGCCGTCAACAAGCTGTGCGGTTCCGTCACTTAATGCTGCAGCACCGGATGTAAGCATGGGTACTTTGTCGCTAAGCTCATTAGTTCCATTTGCAAGCTGTACAGCACCATTTGATGCAGTTGAAACACCTGATGTGTAATCCTTAACACCGTTTTGCAGCTGTGCTGCACCATCAACAAGGGATTGTGCGCCTGTGTTCAAGGAAGAGCTGTTTGCTGACAACGTGTTGAGCCCTGTGCGCAGTGTGTTTATTCCGCCATTAAGGACATGATTGTTATCAGTAAGCTGACCAAGACCGCCTTTAAGCATATATGCACCACCGATAAGTGTCTGTGGATTCTGCTCATTTCCAAATCCTGCTTTAACCTGATTGAGCCCTGCCTGCAGCTGTGCAGTGCTTGTTTTAACGGATCTCATTCCATTGGTGAGCGTATTCACACCTGTTTCAAGCTGTGAAGTTCCAGCCTGCAATTCCGGCAGCTTTTGCTGCAATGCTGACAGGTAACCTACAGCGTATGCAAGATCATCCGGATTGCCGGTCTGCTGATAGGCGTTAAGATAATTCATAGCAGCCGTGTATGTTGTGCTGAAGCTATTTACCGCTTCATTAACTGTACCTGCGCCACTATCAAGGGCGTCAAGTCTTTCATCGCTTGCAGTGGTATTAAGATAGTTTATGGAATGATCAACACCCTGTGAAATCTGATTGATTCCATCGCTTGCAGTAACAATACCGGTATAAAGTGTATCAGCACCCTGTTGTGCAGTTGTCACACCTGCGGTGTAGGTGTTGATGCCTGAATTAAGTAGCTCTGCACCATTTTCTGCAGCGGAAACACCTGATGTATATGTGCCTATACCCTGCATCAAAGCAGTGCTGCCATCGCTGAGCTGTGATGCACCCGCATTGAGCTTATCATTATTTGCGGCGATTGTTTTCAGTCCGATGTCAAGTGATGCCGCACCTGAGTTAAGTGCATTCACACCATTTGCAAGAGCAGGAGCAGATGAACTGAGTGTACCTACACCGTCCTGCAATTGCAGCAAACCGTTTTTTAAATCTCGCGCTCCGGTATTTACCTGAATACTGCCTGATGATAAAGCGGCTGTTCCGTTCTTCAGATTACCGGCACCATTGTTCAGCTTATCCGTTGCGTCAACAATCTGACTTGAGCCGTCATAAAGCTGATTAAAGCCATCCTGCAATTCACCCATTTCATCGGGTACTGAATTGAGTTTATCACAAAGTGTCTGGATAATCTCTTGGTCAATTTTGCCGTTTACGGATTCTTTGATTGTTGGCATTGCATTTTCAAGAATCTGTGCAGCAAGATAGTTTTTCTTCTGATTTGCGAGATAGGTGATTTCGCCGTGGATTTTTTCAGTATCAGCAGATGCTGTTGATATTGACTGCGAAAGATTTTCGGGAATAATTATTGCCGCATAATAATTGTCCTCAAGAACACCATTTCTTGCATCCTCATCATCGGTAAATATAAATTTTACCGTATTGTTTTCTCTGAGTTCCTCACAAATTTCCTCGCCGATATTTCTTTCCTTGCCGTTGATAGCTGCACCTTGGTCAAGGTTTACCACTGCAACAGGCACATCATTGAGTTTTGCGTAAGGGTCCCAGAAAGCACTAAGATAAAAGTAGCTGTACAGCAGTGGGATTACCAGTACGCCGATTATGATAGCTGCTTTCATGATAATGCTTGATTTTTTCTTCTTTACAGACATATCTCATCCTCCTTGTAAACAATCTGTAAATCGTTACAATACTCATTGTATTACAAAGGAGAGGAAAAGTAATTATACATTTTGCCTTATTTGTATAAATTTTGAATTATTCATATTTTGTTTAAAATTGTACAAGTATTGTATTTTTCATAAAATCTTGATATCAGCTAAGTATCTGTATTATAGTATATATGCTGCCCAAATATATCTTATAAAAATTACCATAATGTGACCAATTGCATTTTTGAATTGTGTTATAGGTGAAAGGGGGAGAAAAATGAACAAGAATAATATCGACGATATGTTCAAACAAAAATATGAAAAGTATTCCAAACTGCTTTTCAGAATAGCATTTCTCCATTTAGGTAATACCTATGACGCGGAGGATGCTTTGCAAAATGTATTTATGAAGCTTCTATACAATTCACCAAGGTTTTCAGACGAGGAGCACGAGAAAGCGTGGCTTATCCGTGTTACACAGAACCATTGCAAAAATGTGCTTAAATCCTCGGCACGTAAAACAAGCTGTGAGCTGAAGGATGATCTTGCAGAGGATAAGCAGTCCGATTTGCAGAGGGCTATTGATATAAGTCAAAAAATCAAGTCTCTCCCTGCGAACTATAAGACCGCAATTTATCTTCATTACTATGAGGATATGACAACCGAGCAGATTTCAAAAACACTCAAAATAAGTCAGTCAGCAGTTAAAATGCGGCTGAAAAGAGGCAGAGAACTGCTGAAAAATGAATTGGAGGAATACAGATATGAGTAATACACCGTTTAAAAAAGCGTTTGATGATGTAGCACCTGATGTTTATATGGAAACACGAATTCTTGCCAATATTAAAGATAAAAGAAAAAAGCCTTTCCCGATTAAAGGCGTGCTCAGCGGAGTAGTCGTTTTGGCACTTGTTATTGGCTGCTTCGGCGGTATACATTATAATAATTCTAAGCATGAATATGTTGACCGACCATTTTCAATAATGGTTGTTGATGCGTCGCAGGATATTCCGATAACAGAAGAAATAGGGACAGATACTTTAACATTTCCGTCATTTTTTATAGAGGTTACAAAAGAGGAGAATGAAGAAGGTAATCCCATAGGTACAGTCAGCGGATATGATGACGGCGGATTTGCTGTCACAGGTGATGATATTGATTCTGTTCAGTACAAATCAGAAAACGGCAGTTTTGTATATTTTGATATGCTGAAAATGGAATATGATATGCAGAATCAGAATTTTTATCAGGTGATAATACCTGTTGCAAACGAATATGTTGACGAAGTAAATCAGTATATCAATGAATCAATGATGAATCCGGAGACAACTGCTTTAAAAAAATATATAGAGCATCATGATGTTGCAGCGTATTTTGATGATGAAGTGAATCTTGCTGATTATTGGGTGTATTTCGGCAAGGAGTGCGATTATCTCGGACCTGATAATAATTCACAGAACTATGCTTTCTTCCTGTATAATACAGATAATTATTCAATTGATTATGTGCAGAATTCAGTTGATTTTGATTCAAATGAAATTACAGTAAAAATGTATCCCGTATCGACAGAGTATATGAGCGATGATTGGAAGGATGCACTCAAAGGCTATGTGACCTATTTCCCTGATACAATGCCTTTAACGGAAAATCCTGATATGAAATACAGCGAATTGCCCGAGGATGAAATAACAATTATTGCTACCTATAAAGATGGTAAAAAGGCGAAAAAGGTTGTATCGGTTTCATTCAATGATGAGGGATATGCACAGTTTGCATTTAAATAAACTATGATTTAAGAGGATACCTGTATATATAAGGTGCCGTAACGAAGTAAACCACGAACAATAAATGTTCGTGGTTTTTCATTTTGATTTTGTATATCTAAATCCGATGTTCGCTATAGTATTACTTTTACAATTTGTTCAATAAACTGGAAGTTATTTATAATTCCCTAATTGGAAAAAACATATAATTCTTCCCCGTCTGTGGACAAGTAAAATCGTGGACTGCTCCAACTAATGGAATAGCATTATCTTCCAGATATTTTATTGCCTCTGAAAAGGTAGCATCATTTTCACATTCCATATAAATATATTCATAGCTAGGAATAATCCATTTTGTCCAACCGTTGGGGGCTTCTGCATCATCCCTACACTCTATTCCAGCAAGATAAAGACCTTTGTTGAAATCTTCCCACGGATTGAATGAATGCGAGAAATCAGACATAGCTCCCCATATGCCACCTATATTTCCATTCTCATCTTTCTTAGCCAAATGCTGAACTTCTCCGAAGTGAGAATTTGCATCAACCCATAATCTTTGAATAAAACCCTCTCCGTCTAAAGTTGAGCCCTCTTTTCCTATCACAACAAAAGACTCTTTTACACACCTTTCAACTTTCATAATTTTCTCCTCAAATCCCGATTTGCGCCTATCCTCTCCTTCCGCGTCTGGGCCGCCCCGGCTTTTTCAGTACCACAAAGGCCATTACCTCGATCACTACCACCACCAGGACCACAACTACCGCTATCACTATAAACACGCTGATCCCTTTTGCGTCTTCGTCCGTCTGGCCGACATCCTCCCCGTCTGGCGACGGTGTAGGAGCAAATATATCCTCGCCCGGTTGGGACACCTCCGGAAAGCTTTCCTCCGGTTGCGGGGATTCACTCTCCCTCGGCAGAAAACTTTCCGGAGAATTCGCTGTAGGTGTTGCCGTGGGCCGGGGCCCCTCGGTAGTCTTGGGCGGCTGCACGGGCCGGGGCGTAGGCAGCGCTACGGGTAACTGGGGCGTCACCGCCGGAGCCTGTGTCGCCGCAGGAGCCTGAGGTGTTTACGGGTTCTGGGGAGTTGACGGGTTCTGATGCGTTGACGGGTT
>JAIDVA010000037.1 GCA_029059925.1 Eubacterium sp.
ATTTAAAATAAGACATATAGATATTTTTCCGATTTATTTAAGAGAGCTTGTAATGAGCTATATAGGCGATTGTATTAACAGTGTTGCAGTTTCAGGCTGTCTGCTTTTGTTTGTTGGTCTGATAGCATCTGTTGCCGTGTGGAAAATCAGAAAGGAAAAGTAAACAGAGGTTGAAAATATGGATAATGATGTAGCAATTTCCGTAAAAAATGTCACAATGACCTTTAATCTTAATAAGGAAAAGGTGGACAATCTTAAGGAATATGTAATTAAGCTTATAACCCGTAAGCTTGAATATAAAAAGTTTTATGCACTGAAGGATATTAATTTTGAAGTGAAAAAGGGCGAGCATCTTGCAATTCTCGGTCTTAACGGTGCCGGTAAAAGTACCCTGCTCAAAACGATTGTAGGGGTGTACAAGCCTGTTGAGGGCTCGATTGAGAAATCAGGTGTCGTTGCTCCTTTGCTTGAGCTTGGTGCGGGCTTTGATCCTAACTATACAGGCGAGGAAAATATCTATCTTTATGGTGCAATTCTTGGTTATGACAGGAATTATATTGAAAAGAAATTTGACGAAATTGTTGAATTTTCAGAGCTTGGTCATTTTATTAAAGTGCCTATCAAGAATTATTCAAGCGGTATGAAGGCAAGACTCGGATTTTCAATTGCAACTGCTGTTGAACCGGATATTCTTATTCTTGACGAGGTTCTCTCCGTAGGTGATGCTGCTTTCAGAAAAAAGAGCCTTGCAAAGGTGCAGTCCCTTTTTGAAAGAGGTGTTACCGTTCTGTTTGTATCACACAGTATTGATCAGGTCAGAGCTGTATGTGATAAGGCAATTTTGCTTGAGCATGGCGAAATTATTGCACAGGGGGCACTCGATGAGGTTATTCCTGTTTACGAGCAAAAGACAAAGAAGAAATAATATGTTTTAAATTATTATATTATTAAAAAAGCACCGGCTGATGATTGAATTTCATCAGCCGGTGCTTTGCTTTTATGTGTTTTTACATATCTCTGTCAATTTCATCTTTTGTTAATACAGACAGGGTTTCATAAGGATAGCTGCATAACACGCTGTCCAAATATTGAATTCCGCAAAAGTATTTGCATATGGATGTGCTTTTTACTGCACATTTGTGCTCGTCAGTATTTTCAGCGATATTCCAAGGGCATTTAGAATTGCCGAAATCAGCATTGCTAAAATCGATATCCATATTTGCACCCATTAGCTTTTTTACCTTTTCATTCATTATTTTGTCCCTCTTTTTAAGTGTTCACGTATTTACAAAATTCATTATAAATCTTTTTCAGCTTAAAGCCTGCAATTTCCTGCAGGCTGTATTCTTTCATTAAGTAAAGAACAAATCTGCTACCAAGGTAATATCCCACATCGGAATGATTTTCGTAGCTGCACCAGTCGCCGAAAAAGTCCTGTATGTTTTCGTTATTATTAACTCGGCGCAAGTATTCAGCTTTTATTCTAACTTCATTTTCATTGCACCAATCAAGCCAGCCATTGGTATTTTGATGAAAAAAGTCAAAATCGTCACAAAGTGTCTGTTCAAAGGTCATTGCAATTCCTTCTCTGAACAACTGTTGAATTGCTTTATCCTTTTTACTTGTCATTAAGGTTTTAGGCTCATACAGAAAGTGCCATATGTGACCAAGCTCGTGATGAATCAGTGCAATCATATTGCTTTCGTCGCACCATTCAAGCTCAACAATTTTTTCAATTCCAAGCAGAACTACGTTTTTGCCGTCAATTTTTGTTGCCCAGCCTGCTGCATTGCAAAGCCCGAGGTAAAGGACAATTGTTACATCCAAATCAACACCGAATTTATCTATTATTTTCTGTGACAAATGGTCAGTAACCCTTAAAAATGAGCTGTGAGCCTGCTCTAAAAGGTCTTTTTTGTCAGGCAGAGCATTCAAAACCGGCAGACCGAGATTGTCAAAATCATTTCTCAGGTAATCTAATTTTACCTTTTGTTTTAAATTAATAGGAATATTGTCAGCATATTTCTCCCACAATTCAAGGTTAAACTTTCCGTCTTGGTAGGCAGAAAGTATGCTGTCGAATGTGTCAATAATTTTCATTTTTATAACCACGCTTCAAGGCGGTAAATCGGGAATCCCTGTGACGCAAATTTGCTTTCGTATTCCGTTACAATATTGCCTTCGAAATCACTGTTGTGCAAATCAAGTGATATGTTGCTCAGCTTGAAATTGCAGGCCGAAAACTGCTCGAGTGAATATTCAAAAAAGTGCATATTATCAGTCTTCTGGCAGATTACTCCGTTAGGTTTAAGCACATTCCTGAATATTTCCAGAAATCTCGGGTTAGTGAGCCTGTGAGCAATATGCTTGTGCTTTGGGAATGGGCAGGAGAAATTGAGATATATCTCTTCAATAGAATTTTCTGCAATATATGACGGCAGATATTCTGCTGTTCCGCAAAGGAAACGGATGTTTTCAAGCCCCATTTCGCGTGCACTGTCTATCGCAAGAATAAGAACATTCCTGTTTCGTTCAACACAAAGGATGTTTTTGTCGGGATTCTGCTTTGCATAGGTGCAGCCGAATTGACCCTTGCCGCTGCCAACCTCAAGCACGACAGGCTTGTCGTTGCCGAAAAGCTCGCAAAAATCAATTATGTGATTTTCATTTATCGCATCATTGTAATTCAATGACTCGTTTTTCATTATAGTAAGATAATCTGACGCAGAGTTGATTCTCTCATCAAGATTCTTTTTTCGTTTCATTCTCATAGTATCACCATTATTGTATTATAAATTATTGTTTATATTCGTAGGGAACGATGCCCACATCGTTCCGTTTGTATGTGGCGGTGTGATGTGGGCATCACACCTTACGAAAGTGTAGATTGCGTGATTCGTAGGGACGCACAGTGTGCGCCAGCCAACATTATCGTTGTGCCTACGGGCGAACGATGTTCGCCCCTACGATAAACAATAATTTATTAATGCTCATCTTCCAATACTGCATGTGCACATTTAACACCGTCAACTGCGGCGGAGATAATACCGCCTGCATAGCCTGCGCCCTCACCGCAAGGGTAAACACCCCTGATATTGCACTGCAAAAACTCATCTCTCAGAATTCTGACGGAGCTTGATGATCTTGTTTCAGGTGCGGTCAGCACTGCATCATAAAGATTAAATCCGTTAAGCTTTTTATCCATTTCAACGATTGCTGATTTCATTGTTGCCGATACCTTTGATGGCAGACATTCATCAAGATTCGTGAGCGTTACACCGGTAGGGCAGGTCGGCTTTACATTACCGAGTTGCTTACTTTCAACACCTTGGAGAAAATCGCCTACAAGCTGTGCAGGTGCATTATAGTTGCTGCCTGCAAGCAGATAAGCATTGTGCTCGATTTCACGCTGATAATATATTCCTGCAAGCGGGTGCTCACTTGGAAAATCCTTTGGCTCAATACCTACAAGCAGTGCAGAGTTTGCATTTTCTCCGTCACGTGCAAGTGAACTCATACCATTTACAATAACGCCCTCTTTTTCGCTTGCTGCGGCCACAACAGTGCCGCCCGGGCACATGCAGAATGTATATGCACCTCGTTCGTGCAGACCATGGCAGGCAAGCTTATAATCAGCAGCACCGAGCTTTGGATGCCCTGCAAAATTGCCGTATTGTGCCTTATTTATCAGACTTTGCGGATGCTCGATTCTTGCACCGACCGAAAACGGCTTTTGCATAATTTCAACACCCATATTGTACATCATTTCAACAGTATCTCGCGCACTGTGACCGATTGCCATGATTACACTGTCTGTCTCTAAATCAAACTGCTCACCGTGGTGAGAGTAGGTTATACCATGAATAAATCCATTCGCCGCAATCAGCTTTTTAAGCTTGCATTCCAGTTTTACCTCACCGCCGAGGGATTCAATTTTCTTTCTGATGTTTTTTACAACAATGGCAAGTCGGTCTGTGCCGATATGCGGTTTTGAGGAATAGAGTATCTCCTCGGGTGCACCTGCCTCATAAAGCTCCTGCAGGATTTTGCGGATAAATGGGCTTTTAATTCCTGTTGTCAGCTTGCCGTCAGAAAACGTTCCTGCACCGCCCTCACCGAATTGTACGTTCGACTCCTCGTCAAGCTTTCTTGTCTGCCAGAATGTATTGACATCCTTGGTGCGTGCTTCAACATCCTTGCCTCGTTCAAGAACAATCGGCTTCAAGCCTGCCTGTGCAAGTATGAGCCCTGCAAACATACCGGCAGGGCCGAAGCCTACAACAACCGGACGGAATTTGCTTACTCGTCTGTTATGCGGCAACTCGTACTTGTATGGTTTTACAATCTGTACCTTGTTTGATTTGCATTTTGACACAATCTGTTCTTCATCAAGTGTGATGATAACATCAATCGAGTAGGTGAAATGAACATCATCCTTTTTTCTTGCGTCAATGCTCTTTTTATAAATCGTATACGAGTCGATATATTTTTCATTTATTCGCAGCGCTTTAGCTGCTTTTGATTTAAGAGTGCTTTCCTCTTCATCAAGTGATAATTTGATTTCATTAATTCTTATCATATATTTATACCTTATTATATATAGTGATTTTATCTGCAGCGGCTATTCCGCTGTACCATGCAAAATTCAGGTTGTATCCGCCGCACATAAATTGCTTGTCAAGCACCTCGCCGCAGGCATACAAGCCCTTAATCTTTTTGGATTGGAATTCGTCAAATTCATCAAGTTTTGCCCCGCCGCTTGTGATTTGTGAAAAGTCAAAGCCTTTAGTGCCTGTGACAATCAGCTTCCAGCTTTTTGTGAGCATTGCGGCTTTTGCAGGATTGCCTTCTGCCTGTTTTTCTATAATTGACGACAGTTCACTGCCGAGTATACCGCTGAGATTGCCGAATTTATTTAAGTATTCAGATACTTCGTTTTGGTGCATATCAGGTATCAAGTCAAGTACAGCGTGGCATTTTTTTGGCTGAGAGCCGGAAAAATTTCTGCTTACAATTTCAGACAGGTTCATCGTTACAATACCTGATAAACCGTAGTCTGCGAAAAGTACCTCGCCGTATTCCGATTTTATCGTCTCTCCATCAAGCAGAATGGTCATATTGCATTTTACTCTGTGTCCCTTCAGCTTTCTGGGATACTTACTTGATGAGGTCATCTGAACAAGCGCAGGGGTGAGGGGTGTAATACTGTGGCCGAGTGATTGGAGCAGCCTGTATCCGCTTCCGTCTGAGCCGAGATTTTTCTGCGATTTACCGCCTGTGGCAATTACAACGCTATCCGCTTTGAATATCCCTTTGTTTGTTGTTATATTAAGATTTCTGCTTATTTCGGATACAGTGCAGTCGGTTATGATGTCTATTCCAAGTCTGCTGCATTCATTCAACAAAAGCTCAACAACAGTTGCGGCCTGATTTGAATAGGGATAAATCCTGCCTTCTTCATCCGTACGTGTAACAAGACCTATTGATTTGAAAAAATCAATTACAATATCGCAGTGCTCAGCATTGATGTTGGAAAGGTTGCACCTTCCGTTGCCTGTTGCAAGTATCTTCTTTCCTGCACTCGGCATACGCTCAAGCAGTTTTACACTGCAGTGCGGATTATTCTGTTTTAATCTGATTGCACAGGCAAGTCCGCCTGCTCCTGCACCAATGATAATTGTGGTCATAGTCCATCTCCTATACTATGTATAGTTATGTGTTACTGAGTTTTTATATATAATAATATAAAATGTCAGTAATTGCAAATTTTTTTGCTAAAATGCTTGACTATCGCTTGACTCTGTGATATATTAATCATACCTCATAGTAGGTTGATTAGTTTGAGCCGACAGGCCTTATTTTTTTGCCTGCATTGCTTTTGTAGGGCAGTGAGGGAGATTAATTATCGAAATTTTAACGGAGGTGCTATTTATGAGAGTTAAGATTACCTTAGCTTGCACTGAATGCAAACAACGCAACTACAACACAATGAAAAACAAGAAGAATTCACCAGACAGACTTGAAATGAACAAGTATTGCCGTTTCTGCAAGAAGCATACTCTTCACAGAGAGACAAAGTAACAGGAGGACGAAAATGGCTGAAGAAAAGAAGACTTCAAAGAAGGCTGAAAAAGCTGACAAGTCTAAGGACACAAAAAAGAAGTCAAAGAAAAATCCTTTTAAATCCATTGCGTCATTCTTTAAAAGTGTTAAATCAGAGGGCAAAAAGGTTGTATGGGCTAAGAGTAAGGATGTGCTCAGGAACACACTTATTGTTTTAGTTGTCGTTACAATCGCAGGTGTTGCTATCTATGGTGTTGACACTGTTCTTTCACTCGGAATGAAGGGTCTTAAGAACCTTGCCGAAACAACCACCACAACATCTGTTTCAGATGTAATTGATGATACAGATAACGATGCTGATACTGATAATGATGCAGCTGATGATAATGCAGATGCAGATAATACAGCAGAATAAGCGTCCGAATTATAATTGATATTTTTATTTAATACTTTATTCGGGAGGCTTATTAATGGAAGAAGCAAAATGGTATGTTGCTCACACATTTTCAGGTTATGAAAATAAGGTGGCAGGCAATATTCAGACTGTTGTTGAAAATCGTAATCTTCATGACCTTATTCACGAGGTTGCAATCCCTACCGAGACTGTTGTTGAGGTTAAGGATGACGGCACAAAAAAAGAGTATCAGAGAAAGCTTATGCCCGGCTATGTTTTTATCAAAATGGTAATGACAGATGACAGCTGGTATGTAGTGCGAAACACACGCGGCTGCACAGGCTTTGTAGGTCCTGAAAGCAAGCCTGAGCCTCTCACAGATGAAGAGGTTAAAAAGCTCGGTGTTGAAAAAATCAGTGTTGAGGTTAAGTATGCAGTCGGTGATCTTGTCAATGTTATTGACGGTCCGCTTGAAGGCTTCTCAGGTACTGTTGAGGAAATTGATGTTGAAAACAACAGTGTACAGGTGACTGTATCCATGTTCGGCAGAGAAAATACTGTTGAATTTGAGCTTGACCAGCTTGAAAAGGTCAGTGAATAAAATTCAGTAATTCGCAAAGGGGCTTTTGCTTGATGTCAAACCCTGCTTTGCTTATTATCATTGCAGGCAAAATTGCCGTTTTACCTGTAATGGTGGGAGAGATTTTTGAATCTCGCCATTTACCACAATATTAGGAGGAAATTATTATGGCACAGAAGGTAGTAGGTTTAATTAAACTTCAGATTCCTGCCGGTAAGGCAACTCCGGCACCACCTGTTGGTCCGGCTCTCGGTCAGCATGGCGTAAACATTATGTCATTCACAAAGGAGTTCAACGAAAGAACAAAGAATGACGTTGGTCTTATTATTCCTGTAGTAATCACAGTATACGAAGACCGTTCATTTACATTCGTAACAAAAACACCGCCTGCAGCAGTTCTTATTAAGAAGGCTTGCGGTATTGACAAGGCATCAGGTGTTCCTAACAAGAACAAGGTTGCAACAATCTCAAAGGCAGATGTTCAGAAAATTGCTGAAACAAAGATGCCTGACCTTAACGCAGCATCACTTGAGGCAGCTATGTCAATGATCGCAGGAACAGCACGCAGCATGGGTATAGTAGTAGAAGACTAATTCCCTTGTGGGAGGAAGTATCCGATTAACCACTGGAGGTAATTTATTATGAAACACGGAAAGAAATATAATGACGGTGCAAAGCTTATTGACCGTTCAAATCTTTATGAATCAGCTGAGGCTCTTGAGCTTTCAGTAAAAACAGCAACAGCTAAGTTTGATGAGACTATCGAGGCTCATATCCGCCTTGGTGTTGACTCACGTCACGCTGACCAGCAGGTTCGCGGCGCTGTAGTTCTTCCAAACGGTACAGGTAAGGACGTAAGAGTTGCTGTATTCGCAAAGGGCGATCTTGCAAAGGCTGCTGAAGAGGCAGGTGCTGACGTAGTCGGCGATGCAGATCTCGTACAGAAAATTTCAGGCGGCTGGATGGATTTTGACGTTGCAATCGCATCACCTGATATGATGGGCTTTGTTGGTCGTCTTGGTAAGGTTCTCGGTCCTCGTGGTCTTATGCCGTCACCAAAGGCAGGCACAGTTACTATGGATGTAGCTAAGGCTGTTCAGGAGGCTAAGGCCGGTAAGATTGAATACCGTCTTGACAAAACAAACATCATTCACTGCCCAATCGGTAAGGCTTCATTCGGTACTGATAAGCTTCTTGAGAACTTCAACGCTCTTCTTGATGCTATCATCAAGGCTAAGCCTGCAGCAGCAAAGGGACAGTACATTAAATCTGTTGCAGTTGCATCAACAATGGGCCCTGGTATTAAGATTAACCCTAACAAGGTTGGTTCAGCAGTAGCTGCTGAGTAATCTTAATATATCAATTTGGTATTGACACAGCACTTGCTGTGTGTTAAAATACAATAGCTGTTCAGCCAGAGACAGCAGGTGCAGTTTTCTGCGTAAGTTTATCGCCTGCCGAGGAATGAACATTCAGATAACTTATTTATCGTTATTTTGATTGTTATGTGCATTCCGTCTCTACGGGATGCACTTTTTTATAGCTGACAGCCATAAGACCGCATTTGCGGCAAATATTTATGGAGGTATAATAAATGCCAAGTACAGCAGTTCTTGAAAAGAAAAAGCAAATGGTTGCTGACCTTTCAGAGAGAATTAAGAATTCTTGCGCTGGCGTTGTAGTTGACTACAAGGGTATCAACGTTGAGGATGATACAAAGCTTCGTAGAGAGCTTCGTGAGGCAGGCATCGAGTATACAGTTGTTAAAAACTCTATTCTCGGCAGAGCAGCACAGGACGCAGGTCTTGAAGGTCTTGATTCAGTTCTTGAAGGCACAACAGCTATTGCTACATCAGCAGATGATTACGTTGCTTCAGCTCGTATTCTTCAGAAATATGCTGATACACACAATAACTTCTCATTGAAGAGCGGTTATCTTGACGGAGAAGTAATCACAATGGAAAAGCTTATGGCTCTTGCTAAGCTCCCATCAAGAGAAATTCTCCTTGCTACAGTTTGCAATGTATTCAATGCGCCTATCGCAGCATTCGCTCGCGGTGTTCAGGCTATCGTTGACAAGGGTGGCGTTGAGGCTTGCGAAAGCGCTAAAGCAGAAGAGGCTCCTGCTGAGGAAGCTCCTGCAGAGGCACCGGCTGAAGAAACAGCTGAATAATTAAATTGAAATTCAACTTTAAAAAATTAAATTTTATCGGAGGAAAATAAAATGGCATCAGAAAAAGTTACAGCAATTGTTGAAGAGCTTAAGGTTCTCACAGTTCTTGAGCTTTCAGAGCTCGTATCAGCAGTAGAAGAAGAGTTTGGTGTAAGCGCTGCAGCAGCAGTAGCAGTAGCAGCACCTGCAGACGGCGGCGCAGCAGCTGCTGACGAAAAGACAGAGTTTGACGTAGTACTTGCAGAGGTTGGTGGTAACAAGATTCAGGTTATCAAGGCTGTTCGTGAGGCTACTGGTCTTGGTCTTAAGGAAGCTAAGGAGATCGTTGACGGTGCTCCTTCAACAATCAAAGAGGCTGTTCCTACAGCTGACGCTGAGGCTCTCAAGGCTAAGCTTGAAGAGGCTGGCGCTAAGATCGAGCTTAAGTAATTTAAGTTTATCATTAAATCAAAAGGACTTGGTTCTCCAAGTCCTTTTTGTTTATATTTCAAATTCTGTGGGTGTTTTAGCAGATAATATAAACATAATATGTGGTATATAGTAAGGTGATATTAATCAAAACTTGTCAGAATTTGTTGTTATATGTTATACTTATATTGCTGTGACTCTTTCCAGTAGGAAGGGGTGATACAATGTTTGCTATAATACTTTCTTTTGCTTTTTCTGTGTTGGCAAGTGTAGTTGCTTACTACATATGCAAATGGCTTGACAGAAAATTCTAATCACAGCCAAGCCTCGACGTAGTCTGTCGTTAAAATGACAGAAAACCCAAGAGCGGCAACTCTTGGGTTTTTGTTTTGATTGGTAAGTACAATGTTTACTATCAATCTCTCTTTTGCAATGTTATTATATCATATTCATATTCATTTTTCAAGTGTGATTATTTGTAATAATCAATGCGTATTTTACTGTATGTCTGTTAGTCCTAAAATATAGTCAGTGGTAGTGTTATGATATTTTGCAAGAGAAATTAAAATGCTTGTCGGTATATCTCTTTGACCTAATTCATAATTGGAATAAACTTGTTGGGAACAATTTAATATTTTTGCCATTTCTTTTTGCGTTAAATCTGCGTCTTCACGCAAATCTCGTATTCGCCTATACATTTTAATCACCAAACATATTATAAAATACTGCAAAATGTTGTATTGACAAATACCGCAAATTGCAGTATAATATATTCATCTTGCAAAGGAAGGAGAGAAATATGAAAAATTCTGAGAAGATTAATTTGTGTTTAAAGAATAAAAATAATCCTTTACGGAAGGATTATTTGAAAGATTACAAAACTATTGTTGAATCAACGGGAAATAATTATTGGATAATAAATGCGGTTCTGTTTTTTATTTTTGCTGCTTTATACATAGGTGGATGGATTTACTTTGCTAATTTTTTTAGATATGTAGTTATTGTTTTAGGTTTAATAAATTTGATTATAGGTCATATTTTATTCATGAGAAGCGATGGAGATTCTAATAAATTGCAAACTGCTGAGTTTAGAGCGAAGATAGAAAATCTAAATGATAAGTATGCCAAGCGAGGTTACATACACGATGATATAGATTCACTGTATTCCTGTAGTGGAAAATGTGGAGAATATGATGATTGTCGAGAGCAATTTGTTTGTAGTGTTGATTTTATGCCATTGACATATGAAAAAAGAAAATGGTGTCAAACTGAAGGAAATTGCGTGAAATGTGAAAAATTAAAAAACAAATTGTTTTCAGATTAAGATTGGAGGTGGAATTATGGCTGAATGTCCGTATTTTGATGATAAGGGAAGTTTTTTTACAATAGAACCATACTGTAAAAAAATCTGTAATTCGATTACTGATGCGAAATATAAAACTATGTGTGATAC
>JAIDVA010000370.1 GCA_029059925.1 Eubacterium sp.
ATATAAAAGTGAGTTAGTCAGTTATCTTGTCCGTATGTTTAATCAAAATTATAATTTACAATATCATGTCTGAATGCATCTGATTTTACAGCAATTATGTAATACAAACTGCAGATAACTTGCGACTAAACCAGACCATGAGTATTGAAGCCTTTTCGTGATTTTCAAGCTTGACTTTGTGTCTGATTTATATCAAGAGGGTTGTTTTATATTGTTTATTTTCTATGATTTGTTCAGTTTTGATTCGTTTTTCTTTTCTCTGAAGGTTTTGCCATAATATTTTTTCAGCAGTCTTTGTGTTTGTCTTTCACAAACACCGATTTTGTTTGAAAGCTCTGTTAATGTTAAATCAGGTGTATATAAAAAAGCTTGTTCAATAATAACAAACCGTTTGTCATAAAGCCCGTCAGTTGAAATGCTTTTTCCGAACGAGTCCGGTAAAAAATATCTTGTGATATCAGTTAAAAGCTTTATTGTAAGTCCGCAAACAGCACTTTCGTAATCAATTTTTTTGCTTCTGAATTCAGCTAAAATTTCCTGTGCGGTTGATATATCAAAGTATTTAAAAAAGCAAAAATGATTTTCTAAAAAAGTTGATGAAATCGCATTTGTCTTATCAGTATTTACAGCCTGAAGCATAATAAAAACATCTTTTACAGGTTCGTTTTTATCTGCAGTCTGCTCATGATAAATGTTAGGGCCCGTGATGAAAAAATCCCCTGCTGAAAGTTCATATTCATTTGTATCAGTAATTAGTTTACCTTTGCCCCCAACAATGAAATGCAGCTCATAGCTGTTTTTTGCATGTGCATGTCTTGGTATATCTTCTCCAAGCGGTCCACCGCCAATATCCGTCATATCAAACAAAACATTATTCCAATTAAATCTAATCATATTATCACCCAACTTATATTACCACGAATGCGACATATCCGCAATTACTATGTCGCATTTCTTGCCGATTTATATGTTATAATTTATTTCGAGGTGATTAGATTATGAATAAGTATATTAAAAGAGCATTTAGCTTGATTTTGTGCGGCTCATTAATTTTTACTATTTCTGCTTGTTCAGGAAAAACAGAAATAGCTGATATTGAAACATTATTTACAGATTTAAATAAAATTTCGTTCAGTGAAGATTATACGGATTTGTCAGCAGAAAAAAAGAATAAAACAAAAAGCTGGCGTCAGGGAATGGTGTCAGGTAACGGTTTGCAGGGATTTGTTGAAAGTGGTTCTCCGTATTCAGATACATTCATTTTTCAGAATATGCATTTTATTATGCCAAATCAGAATGTACGCTATTGTCCTGAAACTTTTGATGAGCTTGAAACAGTCAAACAGGCTATAGTTAATGGTGAAGATATAACTGATAATGCCAGCTATGATGATGTTTACGGTTATCATCCGGGAGGACAGCTGAGACTTGATTTTGACAAAAACAGAGAATCAGGTTTTATCAGATATACTGATTATGAAACATCACAGGTTGGTGTTCATTATACGGATAAAAACGGAACATGGGATAGAATGTCATTTACTTCAATGGCAGATAATTCAGTAATTACTAGGATTAATTCATCAACTGCAGGTGTAAAGATTAATGTTACTCTTTCTGTTGATGATATTTCAACACTGGCAAATTTTGGAGACAGCGACGAGGTCAATCTCAAATACAAGAAGCTTGTAGACAACAATGCAGATTCAATTTCACTTGTTGCACATTATCCTGATTATGAGAACAGCGAACTGAAAAATGGTGGTTATGCAACTTTTACATATGTAGTTGCAATCGGCGGTAATAAGGAAAAGATTATTCTCGATAAAAATACTGAGGAATCACAGTTTTACGGTGAAAACAGCGGAATAAAAATAACCGACGCAGATGCAGTTTATCTTATTACGATTTCAGACCGTACTTATGATATGGGTACATATGCAGATTTCGAAAATCAGAACAGCTATGATTTGATTAATCAGCTTTATTTACAGACAAAATCGGTTGCCGATAAATATTTATCAAATGGCAGCTTTGATTATGATAAAGCACTTGAAAATCATCTTGCAATTTATCAGCCGCAGTTTGATGCTGTAACATTAACCCTTGGCAATCCCGTTATCAAATCAAATGAAAGCCTTTTGAAATCTCAAAAAGGAAGTAAAGAAATTAATTCTGTACTTGCACAAAGGGCATATTATGCCGGCAGATATGCTTATCTTTGCTGCAGTGGTTATTCAACAAGCCGTCTTTATGGTATGTGGACAGGCGAATGGAATGCCGGCTGGGGAAGCAAATATACAATGGATGCAAATGTTAATCTGCAGACCTCTTCCATGAATACAGGCAATATGGAATTAACACCTGTTGGTTATGTTTATTTTATTCTTCGTCAGCTCCCTGATTGGGAAGAAAATGCATATGCAACGCACGGCTTTACCGATGCAATTCAGGCTCCTGTAAATACAGACGGTGATAAGGCTGTTATAACGGAAACCTGTTATCCTTATCCATTCAGATACTGGAATGCAGGTGCATCATGGATGATTCAGCCATTATATGAAACTGTGCAATGCTATGGAAATATGAATATTCCGCTTAGTGAGGAATTTGATCTTAATGCTCTTAAATCAGTTCTCTCTCCTGTTGAGGAGGATTTGACAGATGAACAAATAAAAGAGATTAGCAACAGAGGATATTTAAGATTACAAGAGGATATACTTTTTCCGCTGCTTGTAAAATCTGCAAACTATTGGGCACAGCTTATGACTGCTGAATACTATACAGATAAGGATGGAAATATTCATTACGAAAAAGGGAAAACACAGTTGAATGATGGTGAAAGTTATTGTATATTACCAAGCTACTCACCGGAAAATAACCCGTCAAACTATTCAAGTCCGTCTGATGCAAACTGTGCAATAGACATAGCGGCATGCAGAGATAATCTTAATATGCTGCTTGATGTTATGGCAAAGGTAACTCCTGAGGCAGATACCTCAAAGTGGAATGAGCTGCTTAATAATTTGCCTCCTTATCTTTATGATGAAACAGGAGCGTTAAAGGAATGGGCTACAGCTGCATTTGAGGAAAATAACGAGCACAGACATTTAAGTCATCTTTACTGCGTATGGCCAATGTTTGAAACACAGAATGATGAAGCACTTACAAAGGCCTGCAATCAGGCAATCGCAAATAGAGAAAGTGAAAATAAGGCAAGCCACGCACTTGTTCACAGGTCATTGATTTGTGCAAGGTTGAAGGATCGTGACGGGTTAACGGATGCTTTAACAGATTTAATGTCAAGCAAGATTTATTATGATTCTTTGATGACAAATCATCATATGAATGCAAGGAGTGCATATTGCACCGATTTTGAAATCGGCTATTTGGGTATTATCAATGAAAGTCTTGTTTATTCAAATTCAGGCGAAATAGAGATTTTGCCTGCTCTTTTGAATAGCGGGTTTGATAGTGGGACGATAACCGGAATTAAGGCACGCACACAGGCAACTGTTGAAAGTCTTGAATGGGATATTGAAGCGGGCACAGCGACAGTTGAAATTAAATCTGATATTAATCAGGAAATTAAAGTGTCCTGTGGTTTATCAAGTGATGAGCAAATAGTGTCTTTTAAAGCAAATGAATCAAAAACTGTAATATTTCAGTTAGATAAATAATTAATTTGTTTAACCATTTATGGTTTGTTATTTTATTGGTAACGATTGATTTGTTTTTTGCTTTTTCTTAAATTGGAAAAATATTTGTGATAAAATGTAATTTGAGGTGGGTGGCACTGTAAAATATACAGTGTCTGCCTGCCTTTTTTCCTTTATTCGTTAACTGCTTTTTATTCTTTGAGATTGATATATTCTGCTGATTGTTTTATGTTATGCTTGAATACTTTATCTGCTGCATGAATGTAGATTATTATTGTATACAATAAGCCTTTTGAAGTATTCAGCAGTATATTAATCAAAAATCACAACTTCTTTTTATGAGTTGGTAATAAATTATTCCAATTAAATCTGCTAAAAACCAACCTATCGGTATTGACAGCCATATACCGATTACACCGATACTTGCAAACGTGGATAATGCATATGCAAGTGCAACTCTTGTTCCCAGTGAAATTATTGTAAGGACAACAGACATTGCAGGCTTTTTTATTGCTCTGTAATAACCATAAAGCAAAAATAATATTCCGATTCCTATATAGAAAGTGCCCTCTATACGAAGGTATTTTACCCCGATTTCAATAACATCAATACTTTCTTTATCAACAAAAGCCATCATTAACTGGGGTGCAAGCAGATATACAAGACTGCTGATAATTATGCAAAATACAATTACCATAGTAATTGCTGTTTTGATTCCTTTATGAATTCTATCTTTCTTTTCAGCACCGTAGTTTTGTGCAATGAATGAAGAGAATGCATTACCAAAGTCCTGAACAGGTGAATAGGCTACTGTGTCAATTTTTACTCCTGCGGCAAATGCTGCCATAACTGCTGTTCCGAAACTGTTAACAAGCCCTTGTACCATTAAAATGCCGAAATTCATTATTGACTGCTGAATGCAGGTCATTGCAGATAGACTGAATAACTCGCAAAAAATGCTTTTGTTCCATTTCATATGCCTTCTGTTTACTCTGAGATTAGTACATTTTATGTAATAATACATTATTAGACCCAGGCCTGATATGTATTGAGAAATAACTGTTGCTGTGCCTGCACCGATTACTCCCAAATCAAATTTTATAATAAACAGCAAATCAAGTATGATGTTGACAACCGTTGAAAGTGCTAGGAAAAGCAATGGTGCAATGGAATTTCCTACTGCCCGCAGGAGATTTGAAAAAATGTTATAAAGAAAAGTTGCAATAATTCCTGAAAAAATAACAAGCAGGTATTGTCTAAATAAACTTTGTATTTCAATCGGAATCTGCATAAAAATAATTAATTTGTTCATCAGTGTATAAGCAAGTAAATTTAATACGGCAGTAACAAGCAATATACTTACAAACGAAATGAAAAAGGATTGTTTAATGGTATTATATGCTTTTTTGCCGTATTGGATTGAGAAGAATACACTGCTGCCCATACATAATCCACTTATAATAGAGGTAATGAAAATCATAATAGTATATGCCGAGCCTACTGCTGCCAGTGCATTTTGACCTAAATACTTACCCACTATTACCGTATCAACAATGTTATACAGCTGCTGAAGTATATTGCCAATCATAAGCGGGGCAGAAAAGAATAAAAGCTTTTTAGAAATAGATCCGTTTGTTAAATCTAAACCTGTCGACAGTGTCAGCCTTGACTGTTTCAATTCATCCCTCTTTTCTTTGATTTAAATTGCAGTGTATAAAATATATCATCGTAATACTAATTTGTAAAGTTAAATAAATAAAAAGGACAAACCCTTTACATACAATCCAACCATAGTGTGTACAATTATTTTTCAAATTGTTCCGGTACACTGTGTGTGAATAAAATATGTAAAAAATTTGACCTTATCTCAATTACTATGATTTTTACTATTATTTACAGGCAGAAATAAGTTCGTTTAATAGCTTTGGATTTCTTGTTGTGATATTATCGGGAAAATAACATAAAATTCTTTTCATATCTTTTTCTTTATCTACTGTCCATATGGATACCATAAGACCGTTTTTATGAAATGCTTCCACAAGCTCTGCAGATGCGTTATCTTTATTAAAATTAATTCCGATTGCTCCGCTGTCCTTAACCTTTTGTACAAGTGAATCAATATATTCGGAGTTATGCTTCTTTTTAGAGTCTACATTAACATTCAGATAATAGGGTATGCCAAGATTTGCTTTTTTAACAGATTCAAGAAATTCATCGTTTACACCCGTGAAGAAAATACGATCGAGTACGTCGTACTCTTCTGCGACAGCTTTGATTTTTTCAAGTGCAGCACAGCTTTTTAAGTCGACATTAACTTTGAGATTATCATATTCACTTACTTTTTTAAATGCTTCTTCAAGAGTTATTTCGTTGCCTGTAGGTGTATCGTGTGATAATATAGGCTCATTGTTTTCGTTAAAGTTCAAATCAAATTCAACAATTTGAGCACCGTTTTTTACTCCTGACTCGATTGCTTCAATTGAGTTTTCTTCAGTGTCCATACAGCCTGTATGAGCAGTGCAGGTAAATTCAGCAGAAAGATTAGATAATTTATTTTTAAATTCATTGTTTAATGAATTATTTTGATGAATGATTAAAAGTATTGCAGCTGAAATTATCAATATTGCTATACCTGTAATACAAATTATTTTTGCTTTTGACATAGCGGAATCTCCTTGAAATGAATGCTTTATATTGCATAATTTAGCATATTCAAATTTGAGAGTCAATGGATGTAATAGAACATAGTGATAATTTAAAAAGCAATAGTGATAATTTATAATGAATATGTCCTAAAAAATCAATCATAATATATACCTGACAAACCGCATCATACTTTTATCAGTACGATGCGGTTTGTTTTTAATAATATGCCTTGATTGTTTTAATTTCAAATGGTTTGAAGTTAACATTTAAAATATTTGTGTTTTCAGGTTCGCCTATACTATGCTCAAGCATATTGGTTAATTGGATGGACTTAATCTCATCACCAAACTGAAGATGACAGTTGGTCTGAGTACCCTCTGCTTCATAAGCACGTATGATATATGCCTTTTCCTCGTCTTCACATGGCTTTATCGTTTCAATAATGATATTAGATTTGTCTATTTTGACAGGTGTTTTTAAAGTGAAGTCACCTGATGAAATAATGTGAGGTATATTTAAACAATAAGCGGGCTGAATAACAGCTTGTGAACAGAATGGTGTATTGTGGGGCAAGAATGAGTATACAGTATGATGTCTTCCGTGATCACCGGCAACATCGGGATGCGTTCCTCCCTTGTGCAGTGAAAGGCGAATCTCGGAATTGTTAACGGAAATACCATATTTGCTGTCATTTATGATTGTAACACCGTAGTTAGGCTCTGATAAATCAGTATATTTGTGGTTAACGACTTCAAATTTAGCCTGCTCTATAGAATTGTTGCGTGTTGTAGGACGTTTGCAGTAGCCGAACTGGATTTCCTGTCTTGCAAAATCCTCGCGTACATTTGTATCAAATGCAACCTTTAAGAATCTGTGGTCATCATGCCAGTCCATATATGTGTCAAAACGTACTTCAGGTGAATTGGCAAAGAATATCATATCCTGGGCAATAGTTGATTTTTTACTGATTTTATATGTACTGCGGATAATAAAAGCAATTTCTCCATCTGATACAACTTCACGGCTTATAAGCTCTGCACAAGGCCTGAATTTGAGCTCAATATCAGCATCAATATCCCAATTATCCCAGCTTGACGGTACATCCTCAGCCATAATGAATGTGTTGAATGCAAGCCCGTCTACAAGCTGTCTGTCAGCATATTTATCAATAAATGAGCAGATAAAGCCGTTTTCATCAAACTCTATTTCCGCGAAAGGTGTAATCAGCTTATTACCATTGTAAATAAAGGCAGATTTACTGTCATGGATTACTTTACTATCAGAATATGATAAATGAACTGAAGATAAAGCAGGAACAGTTATTCCATCAAGTAAGCACACAGCCTTTGAATTAATATCAGTATATTTCTGCTGTGGAATAGTATCAAAGCATTTGCCGTTGTCATCAACAAAAACGACATCGCATCTATCGAATGAAAGTGTATTGGTGATAGAAATGCCACCTTCATTTTTATTGGTTATTTTTGCAATTTCTTCGCTGACATTTTTAATCAGTGCACGCATTTCTCTTTTACACTGCGTATGTGCCTTGTTAATGCAGGTGCCGGGCAAAATATCATGGAACTGATTAATAAGCAGTGTTTTATAATATTGATTGCTGTTATCAGTGCTGCAAGGCTTTGAAGATTTGATGCTCTCGCTTACTGTCAGAATTTCAAAATCTCTGAGGAGCAGTTCGGCTTTTCTGTTGTTGCGCTTGATTTCGTGTTGATTTGTAAGTGTTCCTCTGTGTAATTCTAAGTATAATTCACCTCTGTAGGTATTAGGGTTTACTGCTGCTTTTTCAAGATTTTTCATAAAATCGCCTACTGATGTATAATAAGCGTTTGGAATTTCATTGAGGTTTTTACAGCGTCGTGCCATTTCAATCATCTCAAACTGAGGGCCGCCTCCGCCGTCACCAAAGCCAAAAGCAACGAGTCGCTTGTCTGTTACACCCGGTTGATCGGTTTTGTGGTCATCATTTATAACAGACTCACGGATTTGCTTTGCGTCAGGCCAGCAATGTGTCATATTAAAATGTGAAAATACTTTTGTGCCGTCAATACCTTGCCAATAAAATGTATTATAGGGGAAAGAATTTGTATCATTCCATGTTATTTTGGTTGTCAGAAAATAATCGACACCGCAGCCTTTCATAATTTGCGGAATAGCCGCTGAATATCCGAAAGTGTCAGGCAGCCAAAATGCATTTGATGTATAATTAAAATATTTTTCTGTGAATCTTTGTCCCCACAAAAACTGTCTTACCATAGATTCACCGGAGGTGATGTTGCAGTCACACTCAACCCAGACTGCACCATTTGGCTCGTAATGTCCGTCACTGACCTTTTTCTGTATTTTTTTGAAAAGCTCAGGATAATGTTTTCTGATCATATCACTGTGACATGAGGAACTTTGAATAAACATATACTCAGGATATTGTTCCATTAAACTGATTTGGTTACTGTATGTTCTTGCGCATTTTTTTATTGTCTCATCAATATGCCACAGCCAGGCTGTATCCATATGCGAGTGACCTATAATACCAACCTGAGGAGCATTATTTGTGTTCCTTTCTGCGAGAATTTCAGTAAGATATGGGTGTGCCATTTTCAGTGCATGTGTAAATTCATCTGTACTTACTTCGTCAGGCGAATAATAAATAATTTTGTGAACCTCTGTAAGTGCATTAATTGCTCTTGCCTTCAGAAAGCTGCTCTCAGGCAAATCATTTGCCAGTTGATTTACTGTTTTTAAATCAAAATAAAAGCTGCAGATATCATCATTTTTTATACAGATGTCAAGGCTGTCAAAAGAAAAATCATATGTGTTAATTTGAGATAAATCTGCTGAAAACGGATCACAGCCATGATAATCATGACCTGCGTAATATTCAACTGCAAGCTCTATTTTTTCGTCGGCCTTTGCATTTTTTTTGATTAATCCACAATAATGATTACCATGTGCAGTGTATGTGATTTTGTTATTGTATGTGCCGAAAGGAATGCCGTCAACCCACAGCATCGCTTCATAGCCACCGAGCTTTGGCATAAGGAATAAATCCTTGCCGTTAAGCTCAGGCGGAACAATATACTCTGATTTAAGCCAGCAGTATTGTCCTTCGGCTCCCCATTTCCAACCACTTGAAATCTTTTCAAAGCATTCATCATTGGGAATACTATGTAATTGCTTGTCAGAAAGGAACGCTTTAGCGGGAAGGCTTTTTACCTTAGAGAATAAATACGGATTTAATGTGTTCTCTAATCGCTTTAGCTTTGAAAGCATTCTTTCATAATGTGCTTTATATAACATATTACTATACCATCCTGTTTTTGTTTTTACTTGCAGTATAACATAGAGTTTTGCTTTATACAATGTGAAAAGTACATATATATGTGTGAATTATTAATGTAAAAATTATATTTATAAGAATAATGTTGAATTAAATTCCGATTATGATATAATAACTTCATTCAAATAGAGTGATATAATGAAAACTTAAGTAAGAAAGAGGTATAGATATGAAAAAATCAGTAAGTTTATTTATAGTTTTTACACTGGTTGTTATTGCTTTGACAGGATGTGGCAGAGCCGCAGATGAAAAATTATGCAGAATAGAAATTGTTGATTCAAATCAGAATGTAATATCAATAATGGAAAATCAATCGCAATCTGATATTTCTGAATTTTTTGATGAGACTCAATGGAAGGAATCTGAAAAACCAATTGACAATCCTGTTACCAAATATGTTATATCTGTTTATCAAGAAAAAACAAAAACTGTTGTAAAAACGGATAGTGATGATTATGAAAAAATTATGGAGTATGTTATATTTGAAAATTCAGAAATTGTTAAAGTATCAATAGGCGGAGATGTTGTAAATGGTATGGTTCCCGATGAACTTTTTGATGAATATTATATTGCATCATCAGATTTCTTTTCAAGGATAAATGATATTGCAGCAACGAACACTATTTAAACAAATTATTATCAAAAAGTGAGTTTACAGTGCAATAAGCATGTAATCCGTTAAATAACTTCAGAATATATTTTGATGTAAAACTGAGATTATCAAAAAATATATTAAAAGCCAAAACAGGCAGCAGCATTATGAACAAGTCCGTAAAAAGTAGACAATAGAAAAAACAGACCCCCTATGGTAGAATAGAAAAGACTACCATAGGGGG
>JAIDVA010000371.1 GCA_029059925.1 Eubacterium sp.
GTATAAGGCAAATATGGTGGTTATAACTTAAATTGTCTTAATAACAATGTATTCATTATACGCATACGCATATATGCGAGGGGAGTTTTTATAAGTGAAAACTAAATTTCTTTCACTTTTGATGGCATTTATACTGTTGTTTTGTACAGTTGGGCAAACTATAGCATTTGCACAGGAAGAAACGACTGCAACGGCTAAAACAGTGATATCGGACAGCAAGGGCGAAAGCACGACGAATGAAGAAGATAATGAGAAAGCCAAGGAGGAAGCAAAGAAACTTCTTGAAGAACAGCAGGCATTGCTGCAAAAAAACCTTGAGGAGACTGAGAAAAAGCTTGCTGAGCTTGCCGTATCCTCCAAAGGTACAGCTGAATATATAGATACTCTTGATCAGAAAATCGGATATATGAATGAACAGCTCACTGTTCTTGAGGACCAGAACTTTTCAATCCAGGAGGAAATTAATACCCTTCTGCCTGTTATTGAAGAAAATGAAGCAAAGCTGAGTGTTCTTTCTGAAGAGGTTGAGAAAACGAAAGCGGAGCTTGAAAAGCTTCAGAATAAATTTGACAGCGTATATTCTGCATATTGCACAAGAATGCGTGTCATTTACATAAGCGGTGATTTCAATATTCTTTCTGCACTGATTACTTGTAAGGATATTTCAAGCCTTTTAACGAGGTATGAAATGATTAAGACGGTATCCAAAAGTGATGCTGAGCTTCTGAAAGATGTTCAGGAAAAAACAAAGGAAATTATCACAAAGCAAAATGGATTGGATGAAAAGGTTACTGAATTCGAGGCGGCAAAGGCAGAGCTTGATTCGCAGAAAAGCGTGCTTGAGTCAAAGCTTAAAACGATTGAAAGAAACAGTGAGGTAATTGCCTCAAATAAAGCTACTCTTGCGACAGACAGGGCAGAAAGTGATCGTCTGCTTGCCCTGCTTACTGCACAGAACAAGCAGTATACAGAGTTCAGAAATGAGGACAGCGAAATTTCAGCAGCTGTTGAAAATGAAATTCAGGCACTTATTTCCGGTTTGAAACGTCCTGAAGAGGTTACAACTGCCGTTATAGGTGACAGACCCGATGAGATTGATGAGGATGATATTGAAACATCTGAGTCACAGATTTATGCCAATTCAGATGCTGTGCTTAATATGATCTATCCTGTTCCTGGTCATACAAGTATTTCAGCAGGATATCCTAATTACAGCTCAGGCGGTTATCATGGGGGTATTGATTTTCCTTGTCCGACAGGCTCCAGCGTTGTTGCTGCACAGGATGGTATAGTTGTTACTGTTAAAAGGCTTGATTACAGCTATGGCTATTATGTTATGGTTTATCATGGTACAGATGCGAGAGGTCGTTCAGTTGTTACACTTTATGCACATAATTCATCAATTCTTGTATCGAATGGTCAGAATGTAAGAAAAGGCGAACAGATTGCCAAGAGCGGTTCAACCGGCAATTCTACAGGACCGCATTGTCACTTTGAGGTGCGTTTTAATGGCACTCGTGCAAATCCTAAAAATTATTTGAGCTAAGAAATTATATTGTTATGAATAAGATTAATTATCAGCTTGAACTGGATAAGATAATTGAATGCAATAAGAGAGAGGACATTACGCCCTCTCTTTTGCTGCATAGCTGCTGTGCTCCATGTTCAAGCTATACGATAGAATATTTATCAGATTATTTTAAAATTACGGTATTATATTATAATCCGAATATATCCGAGCAGACGGAATATGAAAAAAGAAAGGCTGAGCAAATCAGGCTGATTCAATCACTTGATACAAAAAATAGGGTCAGCTTTCTTGACTGTGAGTATAACAGCAGTGAGTTCTTTGATATTGCAGGAGGATATGAGAATTGCTGTGAGGGCGGCGAAAGGTGCTTCAGGTGCTACAGATTAAGGCTTGAAAAAACTGCCATGCTCGCAAAAGAAAAAGGCTTTGATTATTTTTGCACGACGCTTTCAATCAGTCCTCTTAAAAATGCACAGAAAATTAATCAAATTGGCTTTGAAATTGCTGATAAGTGTAGCATAAAATGGCTGCCGTCAGACTTTAAAAAGCGAGAAGGCTATAAGCGTTCTATAGAACTTTCAAGGCAGTTTAACTTATACAGGCAGAACTATTGCGGCTGTGTATTTTCAAAAAGAGAAATGGAAAAGGAAGAGGAGACAGGTGATGAATAATCCGCTTGCAGACAGAATAAGACCAACCGCGCTTGGTGACGTCGTTGGTCAGAAGCATTTGCTGTCAGAGGGTAAAGCACTTTATAATCTGATTTCATCGGGCGATATCCCCAATTTGATATTTTACGGGCCGAGCGGTGTTGGCAAAACTACGGTTGCGTCGATAATTGCAAATGCAACCAACCGTTCTTTGCGCAGGCTGAATGGTACGACGGCCTCCACACAGGATATTAAGGATATTGTTGCCGAGCTTGATACCTTTACTGCACCTAACGGAATTCTTCTCTATCTTGATGAGATTCAGTATTTTAACAAGCGTCAGCAGCAAAGTCTGCTTGAATTTATTGAGAATGGAAAAATAACACTCATTGCCTCAACTACCGAAAATCCGTATTTTTACATATATCCTGCTATCCTTTCACGTTCAACCGTGTTTGAATTCAAGCCGATTGAGCCTGACGATGTTGTTCCTGCCATTGAAAGAGGCTTTAACATTCTGTCGGATGAATACAAGCTTTTTCTTGAGATTGACGATGGCGTTTGTCAGAAAATAGCAAGGGGATGCGGCGGTGATGTAAGAAAAGCACTCAACTGCGTTGAAAATTGCTTTTTTGCTACAGTTACGCAGGAAGATAAAAAGCATATTACAATGGATACCGCAAATGAGCTTGTGCAGAAAAGCTCTGTTCGCTATGACCGTGACGGTGATGAGCATTATGATATTATTTCAGCCTATCAGAAAAGTATGCGAGGTTCTGACCCTGATGCGGCACTGCACTATCTTGCAAGACTGCTTGAGGCAGGGGATTTGCCCTCAGCGTGCAGACGTCTTATGGTTTGTGCCTGTGAGGATGTAGGTCTTGCTTATCCGCAGATAATCCCGATTGTAAAATCAGCAGTTGACATTGCAATGATGGTTGGTCTGCCTGAGGCAAGAATACCGCTTGCAGATGCCGTTATTCTCGTTGCAACATCACCGAAGAGCAATTCAGGTGAAGAGGCAATTAATCTTGCAATGGCAGACGTAAAAAATGGTAATTACGGACCGGTTCCGCGTCAGCTTCAAAATAAGCATTATGATGGAGAGGACGCCGAGGTTAAAGGACAGTTTTATATTTATCCACACCTTTATCCTAATCATTGGGCGGAGCAGCAATACCTGCCTGATGTGCTGAAGGATAAGCAGTATTATACCTACGGACCTAATAAAAACGAACAGGCCTTTAAAACCTATTGGGATAAGATAAAGAATAATAAATAAATTTTTGTTTAGCGTATTAATTGGTATTACATTTTACATCGTAGGGGCGCACATTGTGCGCCCGCCAACATTATCGTTGTGCCCACGGGCGAACAATGTTCGCCCCCTACGATAAACAATAATTTAACTGATAAAAGAGGATACTTTATGACTAAAAAAGAAAGAGCATTAAAAGTGATTGAAATACTCAAAGAGCTATATCCGGATGCACTTTGCTCGCTTACAGCGTCAAATCCATTTGAACTTTTGGTAGCAGTAAGACTTTCTGCTCAATGCACGGATGCAAGGGTAAATCTTGTTACTCCTGCTCTTTTTGAAAAGTATAAAACCCTTGATGATTACTGCAATGCTGATATCAAGGATGTTGAGCAATTGATACATAGCTGCGGCTTTTACAGGAGCAAGGCAGAGTCAATTATCGGCATGGCGCAGATGATAAGGGATAAGTTTGACGGCAAAGTACCCGATAATATCGAGGATTTGATTACACTTCCGGGTGTAGGCAGAAAGACAGCGAACCTTATTGTTGGTGATGTTTATGGTAAGGAGAGCATAGTGGTTGATACACATATGATACGTATTTCAAACCGCATTGGTCTTGTTGCAGAAAAGGATCCTAAAAAAATCGAGTTTGCACTTAAAAAAATTGTTCCTGCAGATGAAGGCTCGGATTTTTGTCACAGAATCGTTTTGTTCGGCAGAGACACCTGCTCAGCGAGAAAGCCTCTTTGTGAGTCTTGCAAAATGTCAGAGGTGTGCAAAAGGGTTGGTGTAAAAAATTGAAATCAAATATAGTATTAATCGGTATGCCCGGCAGCGGAAAATCAACCTGCGGAGTTGTGGCAGCAAAAATGCTTTTAAAAAATTTTTTTGATACCGATTTGCTTATACAGAATATTGAGGGCATCAGTCTTCAGAATATAATTGACACGAAGGGTAATGATTATTTTGAGCAGGCTGAGGAGAATGCAATACTCAATTTGGATATTCAGGGCACTGTTATTGCAACAGGCGGTTCGGTTGTTTATTCCAATAAGGCTATGCAGCACTTGAAAAAGCTGGGTAAAATCATATATCTTCACCTTGATTATGAGCAGATGTGCAGCAGAATCAGCAATCTTTCGACCCGTGGTGTCGTTATGAAAAACGGCGAAACTCTGCTTGATATGTACAATGAAAGACTGCCGCTTTATGATAAGTGGGCAGATGCCGTAATTGATTGCGGCAGCAATACTGTTGAACAGACTGCTCAAGCAATAAGCGAGCTTGCAAAAAAATAAATTTTATACTTGAACACTGCTATAAAAAGTGTTATTATAGTAAAAATAAATTAAAGTAAAGATAATTATTTCTTTAAAATAATTAAAAACGGAGGCGGATTTATGAGCGAATACGGTGCTAAGTTTGTAAAAGAGGGATTAACCTTTGATGACGTCCTTCTTATTCCTGCTGAGTCTGATGTTACTCCTGACAGAGTACAGTTGCAGACAAAGCTTACAAAGGATATCACACTTAATATCCCACTTATGACAGCAGCAATGGATACTGTTACAGAATCACGTATGGCAATTGCAATTGCACGTGAGGGCGGTATTGGTGTTATCCACAAAAATATGCCGATTGAAGATCAGGCAACAGAGGTTGATAAGGTAAAAAGATCAGAAAACGGTGTTATTACCAATCCGTTCTTCCTTTCACCAAATCATCTTGCATCTGATGCTGAAATGCTTATGAATAAGTATCGCATCAGCGGTGTTCCGATTTGTGAAGATGACGGAACATTAGTTGGTATTCTTACCAATCGAGATATGAGATTTATGTCAGACTATAGTGTTAAGATTTCATCTGTAATGACTCCGAAATCTCAGCTTGTTACAGCTAAAGAGGGTACAACTCTTGAGGATGCAAAGAAAATTCTTATGGGCTCAAAGGTTGAAAAGCTTCCGATTGTTGATGCAAACGGAAAGCTTACCGGTCTTGTAACCATTAAGGATATTGAAAAGAGTGTTAAATATCCTAACACAGCAAGAGATAAAGAGGGCAGACTTCTTTGTGCGGCAGCTCTCGGTGTAACGGATGATGTACTTATCCGTGCCCAAGCACTTGCAGATGCGGGTGTTGATGCATTTGTTCTTGATTCAGCTCACGGTCATAGCTCGAATATTATGAAATCAGTTGAAAAGGTTAAAAATGCTTTCCCTCACATTTCGCTTATCGCAGGCAACGTTGCTACTGCAGATGCTACAGAGGCGCTTATCAAAGCAGGTGCAGATGCTGTTAAGGTTGGTATCGGTCCCGGTTCAATCTGCACAACTCGTGTTGTTGCAGGTATCGGTGTACCTCAGATTACTGCTATTTATGATTCAGCTGAAAGAGCAGATAAATATGGTATTCCGGTAATTGCAGACGGTGGTATTAAGTACAGCGGTGAAATCGTTAAGGCTATCGCTGCAGGCGGATCTGTTGTAATGGTCGGCTCACTTGTAGCAGGCTGTGAAGAGTCGCCCGGAGACACTGAAATTTATCAGGGACGTCAGTTCAAGGTTTATCGTGGTATGGGCTCTCTTGGTGCTATGAATCAGGGCAGTGCTGACAGATACTTCCAGAAGGGTTCAAAGAAATTTGTTCCTGAAGGTGTTGAAGGCCGTGTTCCTTATAAGGGACCTCTTAGTGATACTGTATTTCAGATGATGGGTGGCTTGCGTTCAGGTATGGGTTATTGCGGCTGTCATACAATTGAAGAGCTTCGTACAAACGCTAAGTTCATAAAGATTACAGGTGCAGGTCTTGTTGAAAGCCATCCTCATGATGTTTCAATCACTAAGGAAGCTCCTAACTACTCAGGCAGTACTCATATGGACTAATACTTATAAATATTTTTGAAAAATTCAGGTTAATGGGCAATCTCTTATACGAGATTGCCTAAATTGACCTTATATTTACTTTGGGTTGTGGATAATCAATGGCAGAAAAAGTGTCAAAATGGACTAAGTTCAAAAAATTCTTAAAAAGAAATATGACACCGACTTGGGCAAAGCATATATCTTATCAGATTTTTGCATTTCTTGTTGCTGTTGCCATGGTTATTGGTGTTGCCGATTATGCAGTAACAAAAACCTATGATGAAATGGAGCTGACATTTGTGGATAATTTTACTATAACCGCTCATACAGGTGCATATAATACCGAAATGAATAGTGCCCAGTTTGTGCAGGCTGCTATTGATAACAATGTTGCTGTTATAGAGCTTGATATTCGTCAGCGTCCGGATCATACAATTGTTATGAGTCACGATATTGTTGTGACAAATAATGATGGTACACCGCTTACAGAAGCATTTGAGCTTTTAAAGGGTACAAATATAAAGATTAATCTTGACATTAAAGAGACAA
This sequence comes from Eubacterium sp., assembly GCA_029059925.1. GTDB lineage: Bacteria > Bacillota > Clostridia > Oscillospirales > Acutalibacteraceae > Eubacterium_R. Next base: position 6,856 of record JAIDVA010000371.1, read on the forward strand.
GAGTTCTTGACAATATGTATAAGCTTTTGGTTGATTATGACCTTGTTGAGCAGTCATTTTTAACAGGTATCGAAACAGTTAATGTTAAGGCTGTTAAAGAATCTGCTTGTAAGGATATGGATTATTATCTTAACTATATGCCATCAAGACCTAAGGTTTTCTTTGATGAATACAGGGAGAAGCTTATTCAATTACTTGAGGAGACAGGCGCAATTGGCATTAACTGTAACTATAAGTTTGCTAATTCTCAGCTTTCAAGTCTGCTTCATAAAAAAGGTTACAAGCTTTCTGTCTGGACCGTTGATAAGGAAAGAACGGCAAAAAAGATGCTTGCGATCATGCCTGATAACATCACAACAAGAGATCCGCAAATGATAAATAAAGTTATCGAAAATTGGGGAAAATAATTTGAAAAAAAGACTTGACTATTTAATAAAGTTGTGATATAGTATTAGAGCATTAGAGATGCGCTGGTGTAGCTCAGTTGGTAGAGCAGCTGATTTGTAATCAGCAGGTCAGGGGTTCGAGTCCGTTCACCAGCTCCACAGCTACCGTATCTTTAGGGTACGGTAGCTTAAATATGGAAGAGTTCCCGAGTGGCCAAAGGGAACAGACTGTAAATCTGTCGTCAGTGACTTCGGTGGTTCGAATCCACCCTCTTCCACCAGATTAACGAGTATCCTTGCGATACTCGTTAATGATATCGAGGTGTAACTCAGTTTGGCTAGAGTGCCTGCTTTGGGAGCAGGATGCCGCAGGTTCGAGTCCTGTCACCTCGACCATTTATCTCACAATTTGAGGAAATTTTTCTTTGAATTGTGAGTTTTTTCTTTGTAATAAGAAATTCTATGCAGTATTAGCAGAGTTGACAGAGAAAATCACACTCTATGTCACACAAAAAACAGAAAAATCACACCAAGAACACACACTTTTTTATTTGAAATGTGTATTTTTGAGAGCAATCTCATAGGAAATAGAAAAGTTGCCACCCAGCCGAATGGCAGGTGACAACTTTCTTCTTTGTTTAGGATATTTTTGCAGCTCTTCTCTTGAAACAACGATAGTAATATGTAAAGCTCCTGCGTCATTATCTGACGCAGAAGAGTTGAAATTGCTTGAAGCTACTTTAAGTACAATTTCAACTTTGTCCTTATGCACAACGATTTTATCAATATAGTTATCAATAAAACGCTTGCATTCAATAGTATTATTCTCTTTTAAGTATGTCGAGAATGTAGATAGTGCCTGTTTTATGTCTGATTTCGAAACAGTAGGTAATTCCTCCAGTACAGCTTCATCAATGCGTTTTTGCAAATCTTTCTTGGATTGATTGAGTTCATTGATTTCGTCAATCATTATGTTCTCATCAACACCTCTTGCGATTGCTTTAGTAATATTTGCAATCTGCTTGTTGATTTGCTTGAGCTGCTTTTGAAATAAAATCAAATCCTCATTATTTGTTTTAGCTATTGATTTATTATATTCATTAACTTGATGTGCAATTTCATTAATTGCTTCATCAGAAAACAAATAGTTTTGCAACTGCTCTATTACGAAATTTTCGAGTTTGTTTTTCTCAATCTCACTATTTCCGCAACCTATCTTGTGGTTTTGTTTCTTTCCACAACGATAGGAAGAATAAATTGTGCCGCTTCCACCTTTTCTTGAATTGCCTTGATAGTGAAAACCGCATTCACCGCAGACAATCAATCCAGAAAGCAGGTAGTTACTTTTGCTTTTGTAACTGCCGACCTTGCGTTTGTTTTGATTTAACCTTGCCTGAACCTTATTGAATGTTTCGTCATCAATAATTTTTGGCACAGCATTAGGAATACGGACAATTTCATCTTCAGGCTTGTTTGCATGAGAATTGTATTTTCCTGTCAAGGATTTGGAAACTCTGCGATTGTAAACATACTCACCGATATATTTTCTTTGAGTAAGTATGGAATTGAAACTTGAAGCAGAAAACTCATTGCCTGATTTGGTTGTATAGCCACGAGCATTGAGTTCTTTTGCCATATCGTTGTAAGTATACTTCTGCGAGTACATAGAAAAGATAAGACGGACAATTTCAGTTTCTGCTTCGTTAATTACAAGCTTCTTATCTACTACATCATATCCAAGCGGAGGACTGCCTCCAGTGTGCAGTCCTTTGCTTGATAGTACATCCATACCTTTGCGTACCTCACGAGCGAGATTTTTAGAGTAGTACTCTGCCATTGACTCCTGCATAGCAAGCATTAGTTCAGCTTCAGCACCCTCACCAAAGTTTTCAGTAACGGATATTACCTTGACTCCATATTTTGAAAGTTCATTTTTATAAATAATTGAGTCAAGACGATTTCTACTAAAACGGTCAATCTTATGAATGATTATTACATCAAACAGTCCAGCTTTTGCGTCCTCAATCATTTTTTGAAATTGAGGACGATTTGCATTTGTTCCTGTTCTTGCTTTGTCTATGTAGCTATATTGAACATCATAGCCATTTGACAAAGCAAAATTTGCAATAGCCTTTTGCTGAGCCTGTATGGAGAATCCGTCTGATTGGGCATTGCTTGAAAATCTGCAGTATTCCGCACTTTTTATTCTATTCAATGCTATTTTCCTCCTTTTTCAGTTCTTCAAAGACATTTTTTAGATAACATAATTCAAATATTGTATTAATT
>JAIDVA010000372.1 GCA_029059925.1 Eubacterium sp.
ATTAGATATTACTGTAATTTGCAAGCATTTTCTAAATTCTGGTATCAAGTTTTTCACAATACTCGTTTTTATAGTCAGTAAATGTACCATTGTCCAGATTTTCACGAATTTCTTTCATAAGATTATTATAAAAATAAAGGTTATGCATTACTGCAAGACGCATACCGAGTATTTCTTTGCTCTTAAATAAATGACGAATATAGCCTTTACTGTAAGATTGACAGGTCGGACAGCTGCACTCTTCATCAATTGGGGAAGCGTCCCTTTCATATTTGGCATTATTAATATTAATTATACCTCTTTTTGTAAAAAGGTGACCATGTCTCGCATTACGGCTTGGCATAACACAATCAAAAAGATCAACTCCCCTGCTTACAGCTTCAAGAATATTGCCCGGTGTACCAACTCCCATAAGATATCTTGGCTTGTCTGCAGGCATATACGGTTCTACTGCAGAGATAATTCTGTACATATCCTCCTTAGGCTCACCAACTGCGAGGCCGCCGATAGCATAACCGTCAAGATTCATCTTAGCAATCTCTTTCATATGCTCTATTCTGAGATTGTCATATGTACATCCCTGATTAATACCGAAAAGCATTTGATTCTTATTTATTGTCGACTCGAGAGAATTGAGCCTGTCTATCTCAATTTTACAGCGTTCAAGCCAGCGCAAAGTTCTTTCACAAGCCTCTTTGGCATACTTAGGAGTTGCAGGATTTTCAACACACTCATCAAAAGCCATTGCAATTGTGGATGCAAGGTTTGACTGAATCTGCATACTTTCCTCAGGTCCCATAAATATTTTTCTGCCATCAACATGTGAATTAAAGGTTACACCCTCTTCAGTAATTTTATTCAGCTTGGCAAGACTGAACACCTGAAAACCGCCGCTGTCGGTCAAAATAGGTCTGTCCCAATTGGTAAACTTGTGCAATCCGCCCATATCATACACAAGCTTATCACTTGGTCTGACATGAAGGTGATATGTGTTGCAAAGCATTACCTGACAGTCAATATCTTTCAAGTCATTAGTGGAAAGTCCACCTTTTATTGCAGCAGATGTTGCTACATTCATAAATGCGGGTGTCTGCACAGTTACATGCACGGTTTTAAATTCACCACGTCTTGAAAAGCCTTCTTGTTTTATAAGTTTATACATAAGCTACCTCAATAAATAAACATTGCATCGCCAAAAGAGAAAAATCTGTATTTCTCTTCAACAGCAATATTATAAGCATTCATAACATTATCAAAACCGGCAAAGGCCGAAATGAGCATAATCAGTGTACTTTCAGGCAAATGAAAGTTTGTAACAAGAGCATCAATGCATTTGAACTCATATCCGGGATAAATAAATATACCTGTATCATCTTCATCAGCACATATGCAGCCATTTTTAGTTGCTACCGATTCAACAGTTCTGCAGCTCGTTGTACCGACACAAATAACACGTTTGCCGTTTTTGTGTGTTTCATTGATCAAATCAGCAGTTTCCTGCGGCATCATGTAATGCTCCTTGTGCATATTATGTTTTGTAACATCATCAACCTTAACAGGTCTGAAAGTGCCCAATCCAACATGCAGTGTAACATATCCGATATTAATACCCTTTGCCTTTATTTCTTCCAACATTTCAGGTGTAAAATGAAGTCCGGCTGTAGGAGCAGCAGCAGAGCCTAAATCCTTACTGTAAACAGTTTGATAGCGCTCCTTATCATCAAGCTTTTCTTTAATATAAGGAGGTAACGGCATCTGTCCTATTTCATCAAGAACAGCATAAATATTATTATCACACTTAAATTCAATGATTCTGTTGCCGTCGTCAAGAATATCTATAACACAGCATTCTAGCTGACCATCACCAAATACAAATTCAGTGCCGATTTTAGCTCTTTTGCCAGGACCGCAAAGACATTCCCAAACTAAATTCTCTTTCTGCTTTAAAAGCAAAAATTCAACAACTGCACCTGTATCCTTTTTGGTACCATAAATTCTCGCCGGAATAACACGGGTATTATTCAGAATCAGACAGTCGCCTTCGTGCAGAAAATCTGTTAAATCCTTAAATATTTTATGCTCAAGTTCGCCTGTTTTTTTATTCAAAAGCATAAGTCTTGATGCATTTCTCGGCTCAATTGGTGTCTGTGCAATGAGCTCTTCGGGTAAATTGTAATAAAAATCTGAAGTTTTCATCTATTTCTCCGCAAATTATAATTGACATATATATATAATAAGTGATATTATATTAGACAAATATGAGCTGAATGCTATCGATATTTAAAAATCAATTTGTTATTCAGTTCAAACAATTATATATTATATTGCATATCAACTTGTTTTACAAGGTATTTTTTTAAAGGAGATTGATTATGGAAAAGAAATTTAATGTAGGTATTGTTGGTGCAACAGGTATGGTAGGTCAGAGATTTGCTACTTTGCTTGATGGTCACCCATGGTTCAATGTAGTATGTCTTGCGGCATCATCAAGAAGTGCAGGTAAAACATATAAAGAGGTTGTAGAAAAAAAATGGTGCATGGATGTTGACATCCCGGAATCAATGAAGGATATCGTTATTATGGACGCTACCGGTGATATTGATAAGATTACTTCAAT
>JAIDVA010000373.1 GCA_029059925.1 Eubacterium sp.
ACTCTTGATGTGCCGCCTACAATCATAACTGCTCCAAGACATATATCATTGTCACTATAAATTATATCACCTTTTTTATATTGTTTTATTATCGTAAAGCTATTCAGCTGACTTTTTTCTTCTGATGTAAGCTTATTCCAAAAAGGCAATTGCTCTAAATATTTTTTATTATCCATTTCTTCCTCTGTAAATTACTATTTATTAACTAATAAATTATATCATAAAATAAGCCGAAGGACAATATACCCTTCGGTTTGTGTGCTTTGGTCAGCAAACTTGTTTGTCATCTGATCGTTTTTTAAAATATATTTCCGAATGTTATTCTCTGATTATCATACATTCCCTTAAGCTGGTTTCTGGCAGTTATGAGTTCTTCTTCAATGCTGTCACTTTCATTTTCTGCCATATCCGCAAGGTTGTTTATTGTTACACTTGTATCATCAAGCGAGCCGTGGTCTATCATTGCTGCCATGTATTTCTGCTTTTTATCCCAATAATCATTCAGTTCTTTGCATGTGCTTTCTGCACTGTTGTAATCATTCTTGCCGATCTCATCAATCGCTTTATCTATATAAGCGTTTGCTTCCTTATATACTTCTTTAACAGTGTACTGCTCAAAAATACAAAGCGAAACTGCAATTGCCAGAAAAGCGAGAGCTATATAAAGTCTTTTCATTTTTTTGGCTCCTTTTCTATCAGAAATGTATTGCCGTCATCATCGATTGTCAGCAGCATAATTTTTTCAACGTCTCTGTTAACAGTCTGCAGAACAAGCTCAATTTCGCTGTCCTTGATTTTATATTCATTAAAATATTCGTTCACGGGCTTGCCGTCCATTACAATGGTTATCGGCATGCCTTTTTCTTTTACCGATATGCTGACATCATTCGGGGTGAGCGGTTTATATTCTGCCTTTTGCAAAACAGATATAGAGCCGTTTGTTTCTATAATTGCATCCTCAACCTCAGACAAATCAAAGATATCCTTTTGCCTTAGTGCGTCAACAACGTCGTCAATTGTAAAGCGCATTTCGCTCAGCTTGCTTTGGTCAAGCTTGCCGTTCCTTATTATAAATATTGGTCTGCCCTGCAGAAGATTTCTGAACCATAAGCTTTTCATGGATATGACAGATGTCAGTATTTCCATACTGATGAAAAGAAGAATCGGAACAAGACAGTTTGCGAGAGGCATAGAATTGTCCTCAAGCGGTATAACTGCTATTGCACTAAGCAGAATTGTTATAACAAGCTCGTGCGGTTTAAGCTCGCCTACCTGTCTTTTGCCCATAAGTCGGACAGCTATTATTATGAAAATGTAAATAATAATAGCTCTTATAAAATTAATAGCCATATAATCACCGATTATATTGTGTGAAAAAATTGAATTAATATTATTTTTTTGTGAATAAGCAGGCAGGATTTGCAAAAATTAACTTTGGTGATAACTATGGATAATCTCTATCCTGATTATGATAGAAATAAAAAAAGATTTGAGGATGATTTTAAAGATTGCTCAGATTTCCTTTTGCGTGATGCTGTAGTGTGCGGCGAAAAAGGATTTTTCTGCGCAATGGATGGGCTTATTGATTCGCTCCAGCTGTCGCAGATGGTAGTGTCTCCCATTCTCAGCAGAAAGCTTGATTTTAAAGATAACAACGATTTGCTGAATCAGATTAAGCTCAGTGTTGTTAATTCTGTTGAGCTTAACGAGGCAACTACCTTTGAAGATTGCTATTTCTTTTTGATGAGCGGTTTTTGTGTCTTTGTGCTTGATGGATGCAATAAGGCACTGGTTTTTGG
>JAIDVA010000374.1 GCA_029059925.1 Eubacterium sp.
GATTTGTTTCTATAAGATAATTTCTGTAGTCCTTTGCAATATCGTTGTAATCGCATTTATCGTGGAAAATAAATCGTATTTTCCTTTCATACGAAAGCTTGCCGAGTGATGACATCCAATGAACGGAATTAACAAAAGCAAAATGTCTGCCTGCTGATGAAAACATACAGGCATCATATGGTGTTTCGGCAATAGCTGTAAAGCCGTGACCGTCACACACTCTGCCCCAGAACGGCATATAGCAGTCACCTGTATTGATTTTTCTCAGATAATGCTCAAAGCCAATTGTGGAGAGAATATTATTTTTGTAGCCATCAGGAAGCAAAAAGCCCTGACGCATTGCATCAATATGGTATGATTCCTTGCCCTTCTTTTTAGAATTAAACGGTGCAGGAAAATAAACGGCCTGAATATCATAACCTGTTTCATTCTCAGCCTTCAATGAAAATTCAACTGTATTCTCACCTGTTATTTTTGCTGTTAAAACCAAAGTAAAATCAAGCTTTTTTCCAAAAGCAATATAATTACTCAGATGTGCAACAATTTTAGTATCATCGTATTTAAAAGATTTTTTCAGAGCAGAATACAGACTGCGATAGGTGCTGATATATTTATTACCTATCCTTTTGCGCAGGATAATATAAGGTCTTCTGCCGTCACTTATCCACGAAAAACCATTATGCTTAATCTCATAATCGCCCGTAAGCTCATTGATTCTTAATTTAATATTGCTCTTTTTCATATTAATCCACCTCAATTTTAAAGCAAATCGGCATTGTATCTTTAACCTTTTCGCTCAATTTAATTGTCAAACACTTTTTATCCTGAGAAAAGCTGACTTTCGTGCCGCTGCCAAGAATAGATATATTTTTTATAACACAATGAAATAAATCCATTGTATCGGCAAGTGTTTTTATTTTAAATTCGGATTTACCATTAGGCTTCAATGCAAAGGCATAAACCACACCTGTTTTGCAGGTGAAACGGTAATCTCTTGCAGTATAGCTGAAAGGCTCTGTAAATGAGCCGCCCTTTTGTTTTTTGCCCTCACCAAACACCTTATATGGCTGTGTAGTCCAGATTGCCTCTTCATTTCTTTTGGTCCATTTACCAAGCTCTGAAATAATATTCTTTTCTTCAGCACAGAAGGAGCCGTCTGCTTTAGGACCTAAATTAAGAACAAAGCAGCCATTTTTTGATATTACATCAAGCAGATTGCAGGCAATTATTTCAGGCTTTTTGAAGTGATTAGTGGTACAGTAGCTCCAAGCATTATAAGCAGTTGAGGTTTCGCCCTGCCAAATATAAGGACTTATGTTTTCAAGCTGGCCGCGTTCTCTGTCAAAGATCGCACAGTTATACATAACCGCGTCCGATTTGTAATAAACACAAACCTCCTTGCCCCATTCCAGAGAACGATTGTAATAATAGGCAAGAAATTTTTTCATATACGGGCGAAACGCTTTATAAGACACCCACCAATCAAAAAACAGGGATGCAGGCTGATAGCGGTCTATTAAATCGCAGGAGGACACAAGCCAATCCTTTAACCATCCTTCGGTTGGCTCAATGCCGTGTTCCTGCTTCAGCATTGTGAAAAGATTATTTTTCTTATGTATGTTATGGCACTGACCATAAAATTCACGATAGGTTTCATCTTTAGTTTCATTATCATAGTCGATAGTTGAACCGCCGTTTATAAACCAGAAATGCTCAGCACGATGACTTGAGGTTGAGAAAATTAAATCATTCTTATCACAAGCAGTTTTCAATTCACCGAGAATATCTCTTTTCGGTCCCATATTGACGGAGTTCCACTCATTCAAATCACTGTCGTACATTTTAAAGCCGTCATGATGCTCACCGACCGGCATCATAAATCTTGCACCGCTCGATTTTATAAATTTCACCCACGCATCAGCATCAAACTTTTCAGCCTTAAACATAGGAATAAAATCACGGTAATTGAAATTTTTGCCATATTTTCGGATATGATGCCAATAGGTCGGATTGCCCTTGTAGTACATCATCCGGCAATACCATTCGCTCATATAGGCGGGCACACTGTAAATGCCCCAATGGATAAAAATACCGAACTTTGCATTCTTGTACCACTGAGCAACAGGATATTTTGAAAGGCTTTCCCAATCAGCCTTGTATTTTCCGTTTTCAATAACACAATCTATTTTTTCAAGATAATCATTCATTTGCTTACTGGTCATATCAGCCCTCAACATCTACATCCTGACAATTGATACACTTAACAATTTTATCTGAATTAAATATATTACCTTTTATTCTTATATTATCAGTTGATTTTGCACGGATACAGTAGCCTTTATAACTTTTAAAATTATTATTCAAAATCCTGATATTCTTATGTACTGCACCCTTATGTACCTCATTTTCAGGTTTAATTGAAATAGGTGTCTGCCCACAATAATCAAAGGTATTATTTTTTATTGTAACATCACAGCACATACCACTTTCGTACCAATGCTTTGCATCATCGGAAAGATGCACGCCACTCATACTTGTGCTTTTAAAATGATTATTATCAACTACTACCTTGCCACGTGTTGTGAACAAACAACCTCTGGTAATAATCCTGTTAAGTGTATTTTCTGCAAAATAAACATCAGGACAGCCTGATACATTTTCAATTACTTCACCACTTACTGCCTCTTGAGCAGATTCAACTACTAACTCTATTTCATATTCATTTATAAGTTTTGAATTTATAATCTTTGTATTTCCATGTTCAAGAAGAGTTTTTGTATTAACAAAAGCAATTTCATCACCATTATGAAACGGATTATAACCGTGTGACTGATGGTGCATAAATCTTACTACAATTTTATTTTCTTTAATTTGCACGATTTTATAATGAACACCGTGCACATTAAGGCAGTCATCACCTGAACCGTCAAAGTAATTATTTTCAATTCTGATATTGCCTCTGCACATACAAACCTGTATAAAATCAGCAACAGATGCCATTTTGCGTGCAGAATTCCTTTCAGGCGCAAACTCAGAATTTATCATTGAAATATCTTTACTGTCCTGCAAAACAAGCGCCAAAGAATAATTAAAGCGTTGTTTAATACTATCAAGCACAACATTTTCGCACTGATTAACAAATATTCCTGCGAACTGACGGCGAACATCAAAAAGGTAAAAGCAATCCCCTGGTTTAAATCTTAACGTATTTATATAGTAAGCACGTATTTTTCTATCACCTATATTCTGCAGTTTAACCGCACCAAGAAGTGGATTAGATACCCTCTTAAGTCTATCAGGGAAATCACTCCGAATAAGGCCTATCCAGTGAGCATTCAGGGCATTTTTATCTGCTGCGCAGCAATAATCCTTACTGTAAAAATAAAGCTTTTTATTTTCAATTTTATATAAACTATCTTTGTCAATTTCAAAATCAACATAAAATGATGATACATTAATAGCCTTTAACTCGTGCATATCAGGATGAGCATGGCGAATTTCAAGATTTTTAAGCACTATATTTTTGCAGCATTCAATAGCTATATTAG
>JAIDVA010000375.1 GCA_029059925.1 Eubacterium sp.
GTGCTTTTTCCTCGCCTTATTCATTGAAAGATATGGATAAGGCTGTTTCCCGTATTAATGAAGCTCTGGAAAACGATGAAAAAATCTGTATCTATGGTGACTACGACTGCGATGGTGTGACCTCAACAGCATTGCTTTATACCTTTTTCGAAAGCCTTGGTGCGGATGTAATCTATTTTATTCCTAATCGATTGACTGACGGCTATGGAATGAATATGTCTGCAATTGATAAAATAAAGGCGCAGGGAACGAATCTGATTATAACTGTTGATAATGGTATATCAGCTATTGATGAGGCGGAATATATCTATTCGCTCGGTATGGAATTAGTCGTTACAGACCATCATCAAGTTGGTGATATTTTGCCTAAGGCTTGTGCTGTAGTTAATCCTCACAGAGAGGATAACAGCATAAGATTTCGTGATTTTGCAGGTGTTGGTGTTGCCTTCAAGCTTGCCTGTGCAGTTTATGACGGCGAGGTTGAAGAAATGCTTGAGCAGTATGCTGACCTTGTTGCAATCGGCACAATAGGTGATGTTGTTGCACTCAAGGGTGAAAACAGAGGTCTTGTCAAAGCAGGTCTTGAGCTTATTAATACCGATTCACGCATCGGTATTGCTGCACTCAGAGCCGCTGCAGGAAATTCGGAGAATGAGCTTAATGCAGTTGATATTGCCTTTCAGCTTTGTCCCAGAATTAATGCCGCAGGCAGAATGGACGCAGCTGATAAAGCCCTCGAACTTTTAATTTGTGACGACTATGAAGATGCAAGATTTAAAGCAGAACAGCTCAATCTTGAAAATACGCACAGGCACGAGGTTGAGTCAAATATTATTGACGATATAAAGCAGATGATAGCTGCAAATCCGTCACTTGCCGACGAGCGTGTTATTGTGATAGCAGGCAAGGGCTATCATCACGGTGTTATCGGTATTGTTGCCTCGCATATTGTGTCAGTCTATGGCAAGCCTGCAATAATCATAGGTATTGATGATGACGGAAAATGCACAGGCTCTGCGAGAAGTGTGGACGGCTTTAATATTTTCGAGGCAATATCAGCCTGTGCTGATTTACTGACTCATTTTGGCGGTCATCCGCTTGCTGCAGGTCTCGGAATAGATGCGGATAATATTGATTTATTCAGACAGCGTATAAATTCGTATGCAATGGATATTTGCCCTGTAATGCCGGCACAAAGCATTACGCTTGATTGCAAGCTGTCACCGTTTTACTTGAATACGGATTTGGTTGACAATTTGGCATATCTTGAACCCTATGGTGCAGATAACCCTCAGCCGATTTTCGGTCTTTTTAATGTCCGGCTTATGTCTGTAACACCGATTGGTGAAGGTAAGCATATCAGAATAGAGGTTCAGAAAAAAGGGCAGACCTTTAAAATCGTTAAATTCAGAACAACTGCAGATGAATTTCCTTACAAAAAGGGTGATAATATTGACCTTGCAATAAGAGTATCGAAAAATCTTTTTAAAGGCAGATATTATCTTTCCATACGCTGTGAGGATGTAAGACGCAACGGTATTGATGATGACAAATATTTTGCAGAAAAAAGCGGATTTGAGCTTTTCAGGCTCGGTAAGGATGTAGAAGGCAGCGTTTACCCTGACAGAGCATGTCTTGCAGCAATATATAGATTTTTAAAACAGAATAATGGCTGGCTTTACAGCTTTGATGATTTGTATTTTGCACTCGGTCAGAATATATCCTATGCACAGCTTTCGTTTGCACTTGACACTTTTGACGAGGCAGGCTTAATATCTCTTGACGGAGAAAAAATTATAATCAACAAAACTGAGGGTAAGGCAGACCTTGAAAATACAAATGTAATCAAAACCCTGAAGGGAAGGCTTAACATTGAGTGATACAGTTAACAATATTGAATATGATGACGGATTTGAGGAATTCTTTGAAAAGGTAAAGAGTATTCCGCAGTATGACTATGAAAAAATTGAAAAGGCTTATATTCTTGCACGTGATGCACATAAAAATCAGCGCCGCCGTTCGGGTGAGCCTTACATTATGCACCCTGTTGCAGTGGCCAAAATTCTTTTCAAATTCGGTATGGATAATGAGTGTATTATCGGTGCGCTTCTGCATGATGTTGTTGAGGATACCGAGTATGACATCGAATATATCAAAAATGAATTCGGTGCAGAGATTGCACTGCTTGTTGACGGTGTAACAAAGCTTGGTCAGATTCCGCTTTCAACTCGTGAAGAGGTACAGGCTGAGAATATACGCAAAATGTTCATTGCAATGAACGAGGATATACGTGTAATCATCATCAAGCTTTGCGACCGACTGCATAATATGCGTACTCTTGAGCATATGCCTGAGTATAAGCAAAGAGAAAAAAGCCTTGAAACACTTGAAATTTATGCACCGATTGCCCACCGTCTCGGTATCAGACCTATTAAAGAGGAGCTTGAGGACTTAGCAATATTTTATCTTGATCCGATTGCATATAAGGAGATTGAAAAAAATCTTTCTATGAAAAAGGAGCTTGGTGAAAAATTCTTAAGTGAAATCAAGCAGCAGATAAGTGATAAAATAACGCCTGCTATGGATAATGTTCAGATTTATTCACGTGTAAAATCTGTCCATGGTATATTCCGTAAGGTGTATATAAAAGGCAAGAATTTTGAACAGATATTTGATATCTATGCTGTCAGAATTATTGTTGATTCCATGATTGACTGCTATAATGCACTTGGCATTGTACATGATATGTTCAAGCCTATTCCGGGCAGATTCAAGGATTATATTTCAATGCCTAAGCCAAATAATTATCAGTCGCTTCATACCACCGTGCTTTCCCCATCGGGTATTCCGTTTGAGATTCAGATTCGTACCTGGGAAATGCACCGGATTGCTGAATTTGGTATCGCTGCCCATTGGAAATATAAGCTCGGCAAGGGCGGCAAGGACAGTATGGACAATCGCCTTGAATGGGTACACAGAATTCTTGAGGTTGGCAATGAAACCGAAATGCCCGAGGAGCTTGTAGCCAATATCAAAGGTGACCTTTCCATTGACGAAATTTATGTTTTCACTCCGCGCGGTGATGTAAAACCGCTCCCTAAGGGTGCAACAGTTATTGACTTTGCCTATGCCATTCATTCAGCGGTCGGCAATAAAATGGTTGGTGCTAAGGTTAACGGCAAAATTGTTAATCTTGACTATAAGGTTAAAACAGGCGAGATTGTTGAAATTCTTACCTCGAATCAGCAGGGTAAGGGACCAAGCCGTGACTGGCTTAATATTGTTACGACAGGTGAATCAAGAAGTAAAATCCGTGCGTGGTTTAAAAAAGAAAAGCGTGACGAAAATATCGTTCAGGGCAAGGCAGAGATTGAACGTGAATTCAGACGTAATTTCATCCGCCTTGATAATGAGCAGTATGCACAGTTCATTAAGAAAATCGCTGAGCGTCAGCATTTTGCAGAGCTTGATGATTTTTATGCGGCTGTCGGCTACGGCGGTATTCAGATTACCCGCCTTATGCCGGGTATTAAGGATGAATATAACCGAAATTGGAAACCGAAGGATATTGTACCGCCAAAGCCTGTTATAAGCTCGGATGACAGCTCCTCTAAAAATACAAACGGCGTTGTTGTTGAGGGTATTGACAACTGCCTTATCAAAATGGCACGCTGCTGCTCTCCTATTCCGGGTGAGCCTATAATCGGATTTATTAACCGCGGAACAGGACTTACGATTCACAGACGTGATTGTGTAAATGTTCCTGTCGATGTTGCACTTTCACCTGAACCTGACCGCTGGATAAAAGCACATTGGGACAGCAGTGTTAAGGTAGAAGCACGTTCAACAATTGATGTTTATGCAATTGACCGTGACGGCGTTGTGCTGGATATAACAACAAAAATGGCAACTGCTCACGTTAAAATTTATTCTATCAACGCAAGACCGATTAATGACGGTAACTGCCTTACAACAATGACGATTTCTGTTAACTCAAAAGAGCATCTTGAAGCTGTGCTTAAGTTGATAAGAAAAATTGACGGTGTTTACCATATTGAAAGGAGCGGCAGCTGATGAAAGCAGTTATTCAGAGAGTAGCATATTCTTCTGTCGTAATTGATGGAACTGAGGTCGGCAAAACCGATAAGGGCTTTATGATTCTTCTTGGTGTTGAGCAGGGAGATACGAAAGCAGATGCCGATAAGCTGATAAAAAAAATTCCCGTTCTTCGTATATTTGAGGACGAAAACGGCAAAATGAATTTATCCTGCCTTGATATTGACGGCGAGATATTGGTTGTATCTCAATTCACCTTGTGTGCCGATTGTTCACACGGCAGACGTCCGAGCTTTATTAACTCGGCACCGCCTGATATTGCGAATGAGCTTTATATGTATTTTGTTGATGAACTCAGAAAATCAGGTGTAAAGAAGGTTGATACGGGCGAATTCGGTGCAGATATGAAGGTATCACTGCTTAACGATGGACCTGTAACAATCATACTTGACAGTAAAGATTTAAAATAAGGATTTGAAATCATGATTGATGTAAAATATGCTGTATTCGGCAAGCTTGAAAATAATTGTTATCTTATAACCGATAAAGCAACAGGTAAGTCGGCGCTTGTTGATTGCACTGAGGACAGTGAAAAAATGCGTGACTTCATCGGTGATGCTCAGCTTGAATATATCCTTTTGACACATGGTCATTTTGACCATATTACAGGTGTAAAGGGCATTAAGGAGCTGACAGGTGCCAAGGCTGTTATAAGTAAAGAGGATGAGCCAATGCTTTCCTCCTCACGCTTTAGCCTTGCAGTATTTTGCGGCGGCACACAAAATAATACTATGGCTGAGATTGTTGTTGAGGATGGCGATACAATCACGCTCGGTGAAAGTGAAATCAGGGTTATTGCCACACCCGGTCATACCAAAGGCGGTGTATGCTATCTTTGTGATGATAAGCTTTTTACAGGCGATACCCTTTTCTTCTGCTCCTGCGGCAGAACGGATTTCCCCGGCGGCTCATCCTCTGAGATTATTGCCAGTCTTAAAAAGCTTTCTGCGCTGGAGGGCAATCTTATCGTTTATCCCGGTCACGAGCGTACCTCTACTCTTGATTTTGAGAGAGCCGCCAATCCATATATGAAATAGGACTTCTTATGATATTAAAGGTAATTAATCATCCGTTTGAATATGATATGAAAAATCTCTGCACCATATTTTTTCCTTATGAAAAAATAAGAAATGATGGTGATGAGGATATTGTTATCATAACCGAACAGAATGAAAACACCATGCTTGTTGATGCAAGGGTGTTTGATAAATCACTGAAAAAAGTACATACAATTGACAGCAATGAGGATATGGCAACGGCTATGTCCGTTTTGCTTTACGAAGTTTTGAGCGAATTGCTGGGCTTTCAGCCTGCGTGGGGAATATTGTTCGGTGTTCGCCCTGCAAAGCTGATGCACCGTTTTACCGAGTGCTATGGCGAGCAGGGGGCAAGGGACTATTTTATTAACAATTTTCTTGCTTCGCCGCAGAAAACAGATTTAGCAATTGAGGTTATGAAGCACGAAAATGAAATCATTTCACTTTCAAAGCGGAATTCATTTTCACTTTATGTGTCCATACCGTTTTGCCCTACCCGCTGTTCATACTGCTCCTTTGTGTCCCATTCTATTGAAAAAACAAGAAGGCTCATGGCACCATATGTTGATTTGCTCTGCAAGGAGCTTGAAGAAACAGGCAGGATAGCCAAGTCACTTAATCTCAGACTTGAAACCATTTATTTCGGCGGCGGTACGCCGACAACGCTTGAGGCAGATATGCTTAAAAGGCTTTTTGATGTGATAAAAAGCAGCTTTGATCTT
>JAIDVA010000376.1 GCA_029059925.1 Eubacterium sp.
AGAAATGCTCAATAGATGTTCTAAACTGAACAATCCAATCTTTCATATTTTCTTTAATATAATTATTATCTCTGTAGGTGCGCATATATGAATGTTTTAATTGTCGGTCTCGGTTTGATTGGCGCAAGCCTTGCTAAGACTTTGAAAAAGAATACAAAACACACAATTCTTGGCTGGAATAGAACCGAGTCGGTTTCTGCAAGGGCCCTCGCTGATGGTGTTATTGATAAAACGGGAACACTTGATGAACTCATTCCTCAGGCTGATGTTACCATTATTAATTTTTATCCTGAGGCAATTGTGCCTTTTGTTTTAGAGCATAAGGAGCTTTTTAAAAAACACAGTATTGTTACCGATTCCTGTGGTATCAAAACCAAAATCTGTCGTGCGCTTGAAAATGAAAATCTGGATTTTTATTTTATTGGTGCTCACCCGATGGCAGGCCGAGAGGTAAGCGGCTATGATAATTCACTTGCTACGCTGTTTGATAATGCATCTTTTATTTGTACTCCTTTTGACAGTACACCTCGAAATAAAACGGATGCTTTAGTCGGTCTTGCACAGGAAATGGGTTTCGCACGTACTGTTGTTACAACCCCGGAGCATCACGATGAAATGATTGCCTTTACATCTCAGATTGCACATGTGCTTGCATGTTCATATGTTCTTTCTCCGCTTGCTCCGTATCATGCAGGCTATTCTGCCGGTAGTTATCGTGATGTCAGCCGTGTTGCAAGAATCAATGCTGATATGTGGACAGAGCTTTTTATTGATAATAAAGAACCTCTTGTACGCGAAATTGATGATCTCGTATCAAATCTTATGAAATTCAAATATAACATTATAAATGGTGATTCTCAGGCCCTGCACGATTTGATGGAAAAAGGTAACAGAATCAAGGAGGAAATCGGCTAATGAAAAAGCTGACTGTCAATGTTAATGACGGCTATGATATATTGATTGAAAAGGGCTTGCTCGCAGGAGCCGGTGAGCTTGTAAAAAATGTTTTGCCCGGCAATAAAATTACACTTATAAGCGACACGAACGTTTATCCTATCTATGGCGATTGTATTAAGGCACAGCTTGAAGAGCAGGGTTATGAGGTGTTTACCTATATATTTCCTGCAGGCGAGAGCTCAAAAACTACATCTACTATTGTTAATATGGTTGAATTTATGGCAGATAAGGGATTGACAAGAACCGACGGAATTGTTGCTCTCGGCGGCGGTGTGTGCGGTGATATGGCAGGGTTTGCGGCTGCAATTTATTTGCGCGGAATTAAATTTGTACAGATACCTACAACCCTGCTCTCACAGGTTGATTCCTCAGTAGGCGGCAAAACAGGTGTTGATTTGCCACAGGGTAAAAATCTTTGCGGTGCATTTCACCAGCCTAAGCTTGTAATTATTGATCCTGATGTGCTTGACACACTTACACCTCATTTTTTCAGTGATGGTATGGGTGAGGTAATAAAATACGGATGTATTAAATCCAAATCACTTTTTGACAGACTTATGGCTGAAGATGCCAAGGATTTTATTGAGGATATGATTTTTGAGTGTGTCGACATCAAACGTCAGGTTGTTGAGAATGATGAAAAAGAGCATGGCGAAAGGGCACTTCTTAATTTCGGTCATACCTGTGGTCATGCAATCGAAAAACTGTGGAATTTTGAAACAGTTAGTCATGGCGAGGCCGTTGGTATCGGTATGGTTATGATAAGCCTTGTCGGTGAAAATATGGGAGTAACTGAGCAGGGGACTGCTGATAAAATTGCGCAGCTGCTTGAAAAATATAATCTTAAAACAGCCGACACGCACAGTACGGCTGATATTGTAGGTGCTATGAGTGCCGATAAAAAGAGAACAGGCAAGGGCATTAAATTTGTAATGCTCAGATGTATAGGGGATAGCTTCATCAGGCCTGTTGATAATTTGGAGATACCAAAAATTTTTGGAGTATAAAATCTAATGAGTATAGTAAAAATTAACAGGTCGCAGCTGGAGGGTGGAGTTATTATTCCACCATCAAAATCAGCGGCTCACAGGGCGCTGATTTGCTCTTTTCTTGCAGGTGAGGGGAATGTTACTCCTATTATAGATTCGAACGATATGAGAGCGACTGTAGGAGTTATTGAAGCACTTAAAAACAGTAAGGTTGTGCTTGATTGTATAGAGAGCGGTTCAACGCTGCGTTTTATGATTCCTGTCGCTGCAGCACTTGGGAAGGCAGTAACCTTTACGGGACAAGGCAGATTGCCGCAAAGACCTATAGGAGAATATCTGGATATTCTTCCTGCTCACGGTGTGTCTGTAAAATGTGACGGCACACTGCCTATGGAAATAAGCGGTCAGCTTAAAAACGGCAGCTATGAGGTGTCAGGTGATGTCAGCAGCCAGTATATTACGGGTTTGCTGTTAGCACTTTCTGTGCTTGACGGTGACAGTGCAATCATTCTTAAAACCTCTTTGCAGTCTAAGCCTTATGTGGATATGACAGTTAAGGTGATGAATGATTTTGGTGTTAAGGTTATGGAAACTGATTTTGGCTATCTCATACATGGAAATCAGAAATATAATAGGCTCGACTATGTTGTTGAGGGTGATTGGTCACAGGCGGCATTTTTTCTTGTTGCAGGTGCAATCAGCGGCGATGTTACTGTGTCCGGTCTGGATATGAATACCACACAGGGCGATAAAGCGATACTTGATGTTCTCGCTTCATTCGGTGTTCAGCTTGAAATAAATGATGATAGCGTAAGATGTGTAAAAAGTGTACTTAAGGGCACTGTAGTTGATGCAACGGATATCCCTGATTTAGTACCGATTATTGCCGTACTTGCTGCATTTGCCGAAGGGCAGACGGTTATTCAGGGTGCTGAAAGATTAAGATATAAGGAATCGGACAGGATTGAGAGTGTAGTTGAAAATCTCAAGCTGATTGGTGCGGACGTTACCGAAACTGCAGATGGTATGATTATAAACGGTGGTATTCCACTGCACAGTGCACAGCTTAAAGGCTATAATGACCATAGGATTGTTATGGCTTTTTCGATTGCCGGCTTGTTATTGAATGGTGAAACTATGATTGATGATGCACAGAGCATTAATAAATCATATCCATCATTTTTTGAAGATTATAACAGAATTGGGGGTAGGGCAGATGTCCTCTGAATTCGGTAAAAATATTAAGCTTTCTATCTTCGGAGAGAGCCACGGCAGAGCTATAGGCTGTGTTATTGATGGACTGCCGAGCGGAATCAAGCTTGATATGGATAAAATATATGTTGATATGTCAAGGCGTGCACCGGGTAAGGATAAGACCTCAACCCCTCGTCTTGAAAAGGATATTCCGAATATTATTTCGGGTGTGCTTGATAATGTAACGACAGGTGCACCGCTTGCAATGGTTATTGAAAATACAAATACGCAGAGCGGTGATTATTCTAATTTGATGACAGTTCCTCGTCCGTCACACAGTGATTATCCTGCTTATGTAAAATATGATGGGAACAATGATATCCGCGGCGGCGGTCATTTCAGCGGAAGGCTTACGGCACCGCTTGTTTTTGCAGGTGCTGTTGCAAAGCAGGTGCTTGCCCAAAAGGGAATAACGGTTGGTGCTCACATTGCAAAAATCGGCAGTGTGCAGGACGAAATGTTCGATAAAAATAACATAACGGCTGAACAGTTGAATAAGCTTTCAGCAGTTGCGTTTTCAACAATTTCCTCTCAGGCTCAGAAAAAAATGAGAGAGGTAATTGAAGAAGCGAGAATGAAACAGGACAGTGTAGGCGGCATAATTGAATGTGCTGCCATTGGATTGCCTGTAGGACTTGGTGCAAATATTTTTTCAACAGTTGAGAGTCAGCTTTCTTCGATTCTTTTCGGTATTCCTGCCGTAAAGGGCGTTGAGTTTGGCGCAGGGTTTGATTTTGCCGAGATGAAAGGCTCACAGGCCAATGATGCTTACTGCATCAAAAACGGAAAGGTTGCACTTAAAACAAATAATAATGGCGGTGTTCTCGGCGGTATGACAAGTGGAGCTCCTCTTGTAGTAAGTGTTGCAATTAAGCCGAGACCATCAATTTCACAGCCTCAGAAGAGTGTTAA
>JAIDVA010000377.1 GCA_029059925.1 Eubacterium sp.
ATATAATATGTAATAAAATGATAAACAGTTATTCAACATATAGAAAATGGTGCAAATTTGAAAATATTAGTAATCGGAGATATCGTATCTCAGCAAGGCTGCGATTATTTAAGGCAGGAGCTGCCAAAGCTTAAGAGAGATCTTGGTGCTGACATCGTCATTGTCAATGGTGAGAATTCTGCTGTTGGCAACGGAATCCTGCCGCAGAGTGCAATGCACATATTAGACAGCGGTGCTGATGCAATAACGCTGGGCAATCACGGTTTAAGACGTAGAGAAATATATGATTTTCTTGATGAGGACAATCCTATCATCCGCCCTGCCAATTATCATTCATCTGCTCCCGGTCGCGGGTATATGATTATAGACAAGGGCTGTTACCGGGCAGCAATCATAAATCTGCAGGGTACGATATATATGGAACCTGTTGAAAATCCTTTTTCGGTTATCGACAAAATAGTTGATAATTTAAAGGCACAGGGTATTAAAATAATACTCGTTGATTTTCATGGTGAGGCTACTTCGGAAAAAAGAGCAATGGGCTTTTACCTTGACGGTCAAATTTCTGCTTTATACGGCACACACACGCACGTGCAAACAAGTGATAATCAGATACTGCCAAACGGTACGGGATATATTACCGATATCGGAATGACAGGACCTTATTACAGCGTGCTCGGAGTAAAGCCTGAGTGTATTATCGAAAAGCTGAAAACAAATCTGCCTGTAAGATTTATCAATGAAGACGGACCTTGTGTTTTAGAGGGCTGTCTGTTTGAAATTGACAATAAAAGCGGAAAAACAATCAACACCACTTTAATCAGGAGGTAGTAATGAAAAAAAGATATATTGCTTTATTTTTAGCAATTGCAATCATTATCTCCTGCTTTGCAGGGTGCAGATCAAATAAAAATGATACTCAGGTTACGACTGCTGTCGCTTCTACAGCTAAAGAGACAGATAATTCAACCTTTAAGCTGAGCTATACTCAATCAGACAGTCTTGATCCCTTCAAGGCTGAAACACAAAACAATCAGGTGCTTGCATCACTTGTTTTTGAATCACTTTTTGACCTTGATGAAAATTATGAGGCTGTAATCAATATTGCCACAGGCTACGCCTTTACGGACAAAACCACTTTAAGAGTTGATATTAACCCGACATTTAAGTTTTCAGACGGCAGCGAGCTTGACACTGAGGATGTTGTTTATTCTATTAATGCAGCAAAAAAATCGCCTGCATACGGCAGCGGACTTACCTGTATATCATCAGCCTATGCTGACGGAAATTCAGTAATCATCAAGCTGAATTATGCAAATCCGTATGCAGTTAATCTTTTAACCTTCCCTATTGCATCCATTCATGATGACGAGGACGGCTTCCCCGTCGGCAGCGGAAGATATGTGTATAAAAACTCAAACGAAAAAACGGTATTAAAGGCTAATACACAAAATGGCTTTAATCCGTATTTAACTACAATAACGCTTGTTAATATTGCCGCAGCGGATTCAATCGACAACGCGGTAAACATAGGAAATATTTCATATGCCTTCAGGGACATGAGCAGCGACACATCAAAGCGTTTATCCTGTGCAAAAAAGCCTGTTGCTATGAACAATCTTGTTTTTGTCGGTATCAACTCAATGGGCGATATTACAGCAAATGCACAGATAAGACGTGCTATTTCACTTGCCATTGACAGAACAGTGCTTGCGGAAAGTGCTTATTCAGGCTATGCAAGTATTGCTGCATCACCATTTCATCCTGATTTTAAGTCAATCGGAGATATAAAGCTGTTCGCAGAAAAGGCAGATACCACCACAGCTAAGCAGGCAGTCATACAGAGTGGCTATAGTAATGATAACCTTGCAATATCAATACTTACAGATAGCAATGAAAATAAGGCAGCCTGTGCAAACCTTTTAAAAACACAGCTTGAGGCGGCCGGATTTTCTGTAAAAATTGAAAGCGTATCTGCTGAAGAATATATAAGACGAGTTGAAAATATTGAATTTGACTTATATATCGGCGAAATAAAGCTGAGTGACGATATGAGTCTTTATCCTTTCTTTGATTCAGACGGCGGTGCACGCTTCGGTATTGATGATGAGGAAATGAGCTGCGATGATATATATATGCAGTATCTGTCAGGAGAGGTTGAGCTGGGAAAGTTCATACTCGCCTTTAATGATGAAATGCCTTATATTCCGTTGCTTTATAAAAAAGGGATGATATGCTACAGCAAGGCACTCAACGGCGATATGCAGGGCTATTACGGCAATTTCTTCTCAAATATTGACAGCTGGAATTTTATTTCTTGATTTAAAGTACAATATGACATATAATTAATATGAAGTATTGCAATAAATAAGCTAAGATACTTTGGAGGTATTCTTATGATAAAGCTTGAAAATCCCAACGGATATATTGAAATAACAAATAATTATTTTGCTAATCTTGTAGGCAGAGCGGCACAAAGCTGCTTTGGCGTAACAGGAATGGTAAGCAGTCCTTATCAGAATCTTAAGTCTGCTATCAAGGACAAAATATCACGTGATAATGAAAACTATGACCAGGGTGTGTCTGTAAAGAGTATAAACGGCAATCTTACTATTGATTTGCACATTTCAGTTTCATACGGCGTCAACATCAGTGCTATTGTTGAAAGCATCGTTAACAAGGTAAGATACACCGTTGAGGAAGCCACTGATTTAAAGGTTTCAAAGGTCAACGTTTACATTGACGCACTTAACTGATTACTGATTGGAGATAAGATATGATAACAGGTTTAATGTTTCGTGATTCTATAATTTCTGCGGCAAACAACATTGCCAACAGCAGACAGGCGGTTGATGCCTTAAATATTTTCCCTGTTCCCGACGGTGACACAGGAACAAATATGAGTATGACAATCAGCGCAGCTGCCAAGGAAATGGCTGCTCTTGCAGACAACTGTACTATTGACGAGGCATCGGCAAAATGCGCATCTGCTCTGCTCAGAGGTGCCAGAGGTAATTCGGGTGTTATTCTTTCGCTCATATTCCGTGGCTTTGCCAAAGGCTTTAAAGGTATCAAAGAGGCAGGTGCCAAGGATATCGCAAACGCTTTCAAGGAAGGTGTTGATGCAGCCTATAAAGCTGTTATGAAGCCCACAGAAGGAACAATACTTACAGTTATAAGAGAAGCTAAGGATGCTGCTGTAGAAATGGCTGAAATACAGGATGAGCCGCTCGAAGTAGGCTTTGCAGCACTTCAAGCTGCTAAAGAAGCTCTGGCAACAACTCCTGAGCTTTTACCGGTACTTAAAAAAGCCGGCGTTGTTGATGCCGGCGGTCAGGGACTTGTACTCATTTTTGAGGGTATGGAAAGTGTATGGCACAATGGTGTCATTGTTCAGCCGTTGGATGGCTCAGGTGTAACACCTGTTGCTCCCGTTTCCAAATCAACTGTTGCGGATGCGTCTGACGATATTGAATTCGGATACTGCTCTGAATTTTTAATTGAAAAGGCTGACAATGTGAAAGAAACCGATCCTCTCAAGCTGCGTGCCTTTTTGGAATCAATCGGCGACTGTGTTGTAGTTGTTGATGACAGTGATATCATCAAGGTACATGTTCATTCAAATGAGCCCGGTAATGTTATCCAGGCGGCGCTTAAATACGGTCAGCTCATCAATATCAAGATTGACAATATGCGTTATCAGCACGCAAATGCAGATGTAGGCGTTAAAGACGGCGATAAAGTCATTGAGCCTACTGTAACTGCGCCTGAAAATGACTATGGCTTTGTTGCAGTATGTGCAGGTGAAGGACTTGAGGAACTATTCACCGATATCGGTGCAGATGTAATTGTCAGCGGCGGTCAGACAATGAACCCGTCAACTGATGATATTTTTAACGCAGTTATGAACACACCTGCAAAAACAGTATTTGTATTACCGAATAACAAAAACATTATTATGGCGGCTGAACAGGCAATACCGCTTGCAGCTGACAGAGAGGTAAGAGTTTTACAGACAAAGACAATACCGCAGGGTATTTCGGCAATGCTTGCATTTGATGAAACTGCAGATGCTGACGAAAATCAAATGACAATGATGTCAGCAGCGCAGGCTGTTGAAACTGCTCAGGTTACCTTTGCCGCAAGAGACAGTGAGGTCGATGGCAGAGATGTTCATGAAGGCGAGATTATGGGCCTTTGCAATGGTAAAATCAAGTTCATTGGTAACGATATTGCAGATATTGCATACAAAGCAGCAGACAAGCTGTTCAGAAAAAATGAACATTCGCTCATCACACTTATTTATGGTGAAGGTGTAAGTGAAGAGGATGCTGAAAAAGTAGCAGAAAAACTCAGTAAAAAGTATGGTGCAGATGTAGAAATCAGCACAGTTAACGGCGGTCAGCCAATTTATTACTTTATTATTTCCGTGGAGTAAACCATGTTAAATACAGAAAGTAGCATTAGATTTATTAAGGGCGTTGGCGAAAAGAGGGCCGAGCTGTTTTACAGTCTCGGTATCTCTGATGTTGACTCCCTTATTCATTTTTACCCAAGAAAATATGAGGACTGGACAAATACAAAAAACGTTGCCGAGGTTAATGATGGCGACAATATTACAATAAAGACTACTATGATTACTCCTGTAAAGGAGCATATGATCAGACGCGGAATGACACTTTATAAATGCCGTTTTTCAGACGGCGAAAGTATCATTAATGTTACAATCTTTAACAATCAATATTTGGCAAAGGCACTCAGAGTTTATGAGGACTATGTTCTTTTCGGTAAAATTGAAAAAAGCTTTACTACGGCATCTATGTCCTCACCAAAAATTGAAAAGCTTGACACAGGAATACGAATTCATCCTATATATCCCGCGAGCGGAAAGCTGACATCCAATGCAATTGCAAAGGTAATTAAAACTGCACTTGAAAATCTTGATACCATACCCGAAACATTGAGCGGGGATATAAGAAAAAAATATGATTTAATTTCGCTGGATAATGCAATAAGACAGATTCACTTCCCAAAATGTGAAAAGGACGCTTATGATGCACGAAAAAGATTGATATTTGAAGAGCTGCTCACACTTCAGCTCGGTTTGCTCAAATTAAAGAGCAATAAAAAGAGCGAGACACCTGTTAAAATCTCAAAGGATTATACGAAAGAATTTGTATCACTTCTCCCCTATCAGTTGACAGGTGCACAACAAAGAGCAATTAGGGAATGCGTTAAGGATATGCACAACAGGTATCCTATGAACAGACTTTTGCAGGGCGATGTAGGCTCAGGCAAAACAGCAGTTGCCGCGGGCATAATTTTCACAGTAATCAGAAATAGATATCAGGCAGCACTGATGGCACCTACTGAAATTCTTGCCGCACAGCATTTTGAGAGCCTTTCAAAAATGCTCAAAGGCACAGGTATAAACATCCAACTGCTCACAGGCTCAACCAAAGCAAAGGAAAAACGAGAAATAAAAGCCCAACTGATTGACGGCAAAATTGATTTGTTAATCGGTACACACGCAATCATACAAAATGACGTAGAGTTCAAAAGCTTAGGCTTGGTTATAACAGACGAACAGCATCGCTTTGGTGTAAAGCAAAGGGCAAGCCTTGCAAATAAGGAACACGCAATACACACACTTGTTATGAGTGCTACGCCGATTCCCCGCACCTTAGGATTGATTCTTTACGGTGATCTGGATATAAGCATCCTTGATGAGCTCCCGCCCGGCAGGCAGGAAATCAGAACAGATGTTGTTGATTCAAGATACAATCAAAGGCTGTACAAATTCATACGTGATGCGGTTGACCGTGGTGAGCAATGCTACATAATCTGCCCTATGGTTGAGGACAGTGAGGAAATGCTGAATGTAAAAT
>JAIDVA010000378.1 GCA_029059925.1 Eubacterium sp.
CATCGTTCCCTACGATTGTTTGACCGACACTTACTAATATAAACAATAATTCATATTATTCTTTATTAAAATACTTATTGATTAACCAATTATATGCGTTGACCGTATCGGGGTGAAGAACATTACCCTTTTTTACAACAGACTTTATTGTATACCCTGTTGCATATAATAAACCCTCTTCCTTGCTTTCGTCAACCTTTTCACGCATGATATCAACATCTTTATAATCTCTGTCAGCCGAAATAAAGTCTGCAAGATAAACAATTTCGTCCATAAGTGTCATATCTGCTCTGCCTGTTGTATGATAGCGGATTGCGTCAAGTATTTCTCCATCCTCAATACCAAGCATCACTTTCGCATAGGCTGCACCTGAAATCTGATGATAAAACTTTTTATTGTTTTTTTCCAATTCAGTTATCATCATTCCCGCTTTTTCAATAATCTCAAGCTGTTCTTCCAGGCTGCTTTCCTTCATAATATCGTGAAGTATGCCTGCAACCTCTGCCTTTTCCTCGTCAGCGCCATATCTATGTGCAAGCTGTTTTGCACTTTCGGCAACACAAAGGGAATGATAGAAGCGGTAATCAGATAAACGTTCTCTTATAATTTTAGTATACTCATTAATATTATACACTGTAAAGTCTCTTTTCAACAATATATTCAAAAACCCTTTTCGGCACTAAGGCAGAAATATCTTCACCTCTTTTTATCTTATCCCTGATTTCACTTGAGCTGAGCCTGATAACAGGATAATCGGCAATAAAATATTTGCCCTGCATTTCAGCATTATTTTTTGCATATTCAAGAAGTGTCTGCTTTTCCTGCTCATCCTCACGTGCCGAGGTGCATACGGTTACCATATCCAGTATTGCCTCATAATTATACCAATAATGAAAGGTTAAAAACTGATCAGCACCGATTATCAGATAAAACTCACCTTCAGGATAAATAGCTTTAAGCTCGGTTAAGGTATCATAGGTATATGACTTGCCCTGCCTTTTAAATTCAATATCCGACACCTCGAAGACAGGATTATTGTCAGCTGCAAGATGCACCATATTGATTCTGTCTGCCGGTGACACAAGATAATCGGCAGTCTTATGCGGCGGAACTGCAGTTGGTATAAACAGTACCTTATCAAGCTTAAGACTGTCACAATAGCATTTCGCAAGTGCCAGATGCCCGTTATGGATGGGATTGAACGCTCCGCCGAAAATTCCTATTTTCATTTTGCATTCCTCTTATCTGCCTCTGAATTTAGGACGGTCATAAACAGCATAAGGATTTTTAGCCTCTTTTTCTCTCTGACGCTGTCTCTTACCCTTAATTTTAACCTTTTTCTTAGCCGTAGCTTTAGCTGTACCAGAGCCGAGTTTTTTATATTTGTACGAGAATTTTTAAAAATAAGCCTCAGCACAGTCTCGTATAAACATCTAACGCTGACGACGATAAAGCGAGGGGAT
>JAIDVA010000379.1 GCA_029059925.1 Eubacterium sp.
ATTATATATTATCATAAATTATTTTAAGCACTGATGAACTTAATTGTTTGTCAGTGCTTATTTTTATTGGAGGAAATCATATGGATATTCAGTTAGTTAAAATAAAGCAATGTGAGTTGAAATCTGCCTGGCTTATGCAAAAAATTGGTTTTATAGATATCTTTCTGAAATATTTTGATATCATCAGTCCTGTTTTACAAGGGTATACAAGGTTTGTAAAAAAAGCAAATTGTGTTGATATGTATTGGATACTTATGAATGGCAAAAAAGCCGGAGAAATATGGATTGGTGAGAGAGACGGCATATGTTATATTGCAAATCTTTTTGTGCTGAAAAAATACAGAAATAAAGGAGTCGCACAGCGTGTTATTACTTTGGCTGAGGATTTATACCCCCGACATAATGTCTGGCGGCTTGATACAATCAAACAGGAAAAAGCAAATTGCCACTTATATGAAAAGCTCGGCTACATTCCCGCAGGGGTGGAGAAAAAGATTAATAAACGAATGACAATTATTGATTACGAAAAACGGAAGGGTGATCCAAATGAAAAACGAAATAATTGATTTTTATAACAACTATAATGAAGATAAACGCTTAACCACAAAAAGCCATTTGCCTGAATATCTCACAACGATGAGATATATTGTAAAATATCTCAAGCCTGATTCAAAAATACTTGAAATCGGTGCAGGCACGGGCAGATATTCACTTGCCTTGGCAGATAAGGGTTACAAGGTAGATGCTGTAGAGCTTGTACCACATAATATTAAGATTATGAAAAAGAAGGTCAAAGCAAGTCATAAAATTCATATTTATGAAGGCAATGCCTGCAATCTAAGCTTTTTAGATGATGACACGTATGATATCGTTTTGCTGCTTGGTCCTATGTATCATCTGTTTACTGATTCAGATAAGCATAAGGCAATCAGCGAGGCGATAAGAGTGGCAAAGCACGGCGGTGTAATCTATGCGGCTTACTGCAATAATGACACGTGTATGTATAAAATGTTTTACAAAAGAAGAATTTTGGGTTATTTGAAAAAAGGCCTAATTGATGAAAATTACCATGCACGTTCAAGCCCTAACGAGATTTTTGAGCTGTACAGAAAGCCAGATATTGATAATCTTATGAAGGATTATAATGTGACGAGACTCCATTTTGTCGGTGTAGATATGCTGTCCTATTTATACAGTGATGATTTAAATAAGCTCAATAAAAAAGCTGTCTCTTATAAAAATCTCAGAGCACACGAGACTAAGGCGAAGCTGGTGAGC
>JAIDVA010000038.1 GCA_029059925.1 Eubacterium sp.
ATCTGTGATAATTGTTACAGTATTGCCGAGATTATCAAAGCTGTCACCAATCACAACTTCATTTGCTGATGCAAGACGCTTGATGAACTCACTGCCCATAGCAAAGGTGTCGGCATATGCTGTTTCAGCATAAACGGTTGCCTTTCTGCTTGGAGGAATATTCATTTCGGAACGTCTGTTGCGGATTGCACGGATAGCTTTCATAATTCTTTCCATCTCAGCCTCGTCTGCTGTAAATGAAAGTGACTCATCAAACTGAACCCACTCGGAAATCATAATGGATTCGTCACTGTGCGGGATAGCCTGGTAAATTTCCTCTGTAATGAAAGGCATGAACGGATGAAGAAGCTTGAGTATATCCGTAAGAACATATACGAGAACTGATTTTGCAATATCCTTAGCCTTTTCATCCTCGCCCTGTAATCTAATTTTTGCAATCTCAATATACCAATCACAGAATACATCCCAGATGAAATCATAGAGCTTCTGAATCGCAATACCAAGCTCAAACTTTTCAAGGTTATCCGTTACCTCTTTCGCAAGCGCATTCACCTTTGAAACAATCCACTTGTCCTCAATTGCCAGCTCAGCAGGAAGCCCGTTATACTCAAATTCATCGGTAAGATACATAAGAACAAAACGGGCAGCATTCCAAAGCTTATTGGCAAAGTTGCGTGATGCCTTAACCTTGTCATCTGAAAAACGCATATCATTACCGGGTGAATTGCCTGTTGCAAGTGCAAAACGAAGGGCATCTGCACCGTATTCCTCAATAACCTCAAGCGGGTCAATACCATTACCGAGAGACTTACTCATTTTTCTGCCCTGTGAATCACGAACGAGACCGTGGATAAGAACTGTATCAAACGGAACCTTACCTGTCTGCTCCAGACCTGAGAACATCATTCTCATAACCCAGAACGGAATAATATCATAGCCTGTAACCAAGGTATTTGTAGGATAATACTTTTTAAAGTCTGCTGTTTCCTCAGGCCATCCCATAGTTGAGAACGGCCACAGAGCAGAGCTGAACCATGTATCAAGTGTATCAGGATCCTGATGAATATGCTCACTGCCGCATTTTGAACACTTGCAGACATCTTCTCTGCTTACAGTGATTTCGCCGCAGTCATCGCAATACCATGCCGGTATTCTGTGACCCCACCAAAGCTGACGTGAGATACACCAGTCACGGATATTCTCAAGCCAGTGGAAATAGGTTTTTTCATATCTCTTAGGAACAAATTTTGTATCATCATTCTTAACTGCATCAATAGCAGGACCTGCAAGTGGTTTCATTTTAACAAACCACTGCTTTGATACCTTAGGCTCAATTGTTGTTGAACATCTGTAGCAGGTGCCTACATTGTGAGAATAATCCTCAATTTCAAGCAATGCACCCTCTGCCTCTAAGTCCTTAACAATCTCCTTGCGGCACTCATATCTGTCCATGCCGCTGTATTTGCCCCAGCCATCTCTGATATGGGCATCGTCTGTCATAACATCAATGATTTCAAGATTATGACGCAGACCTACCTCAAAGTCGTTAGGATCGTGTGCAGGTGTGATTTTTACAACACCTGTACCGAATTCAATATCAACATACTCATCGGCAATAACAGGAATTTGACGGTGAACGATAGGCAAATCAAGCATTTTGCCGACCATATCCTTATAGCGTTCATCATTAGGGTTAACTGCAACAGCAGTGTCACCAAGTAAAGTTTCAGGTCTTGTGGTTGCAAGCTCAAGATAACCGCTGCCGTCTGCAAACGGATATTTAAGATGCCAGAAATGACCTGCCTGATCCTCATACTCAACCTCAGCATCCGAAATAGAGGTAAGACAATGAGGACACCAGTTTACAATTCTTTCACCCCTGTAAATGAGACCTTTTTCATAAAGATTATTGAATACTTCAACAACAGCCTTGTTGCAGCCCTCATCAAGTGTAAAGCGTTCTCTGTCCCAATCACAGGATGAGCCCATTTTCTTAAGCTGTTCAATAATTCTGCCGCCGTACTGCTTTTTCCATTCCCATGCACGCTCTAAAAACTTCTCTCTGCCTAAATCCTCTTTAGTAAGACCTTCCTTGCGCATTGCCTCAACAATCTTTGCTTCGGTAGCAATGGAGGCATGGTCAGTACCGGGCAGCCAGAGAGTATCGTAACCGTTCATTCTGTGATAGCGGATAAGAATATCCTGTAAAGTATTATCAAGGGCATGACCCATATGAAGCTGACCTGTAATGTTTGGAGGCGGAATCACAATTGTGTAAGGCTTTTTGTCAGAATTGACATCAGCGTGGAAATACTTATTGTCACACCAGAATTTATAGGTGCGGTCTTCAACATCACTCGGATTGTACTGCTTTGCAAGCTCTTTTGCCATAATGAAAACTCCTTTTATAATTCATTTTAAAAAACAAAAATGCTCTCATCTCAACATGAGACGAAAGCATAAAAATTCCGTGGTACCACTCAAATTGCATTAAATATAATGCCACTTAAATCCTTAACGCAGATATACGGACAAGGCTACTTTATCCAAACAAGAGTCGAACCCAATAGCCTAAAATAATTTGTTGATTTAAACCTTATTTTGTTCGACTCTTGTTTGGATAAGTTCACCCTGCCGGCTCAAAAGCTACCTTCACATACCTCTTCTGTATCCTTGCACCAAACGGATACTCTCTGAAAGAAGAAAATATATTACTCCTCTTTTTCCCAGCCGTTAAATATTGAATTTATACTAACAAATATTTTTTTAATTGTCAAGTAAGTGATTTTTATTTTACTATTGACTT
>JAIDVA010000380.1 GCA_029059925.1 Eubacterium sp.
AAGAGATAAAAAGCATCGTATGCAATTGAAGAATAGTCGGTAATAAGAACTCTGGCTTCCCTAAGAAGCAAGTCATATTTTGCATCTGTGACAATTGTATTTGATACAGACTCAGGCAAATTTTTAAGCTCATTTACAATAAGCGGATGAGGAAGAATAATTACCTTATCCTTCAGGTCCTCCGGCACACTGTTGTAAATCTTCATAATCATCTTGAAATAGCTTGTTTCAAGGAAATTATCGCGTGCTGTGTTGATTTCCCAAGGTCGCCATGTCGGCATAATAATAATTTTATCAGCAGCATCATTCATAATGCTCTTATCAAATTTTGGAAGACCTGTTATATACAAATCCTCATACAGATGCTTGCCAAGCTCAACAAAATGGTCAGCCTCTGCCTGTGAGGATACAACAACACGGTACTTACCCCTGAGTTTTTTGCGTTTGAACATTTTTCTTGACTCGGAGTCAAGTGAGACCATATACATAACACCATGCTGCAAAAATACATAGTTCAGATTTTTGCTTTCAATCTTTGCAAGTGCCAGCTTATTGAAGGTTTTAAGGTCAATGGAATGGACTATGGTCTCAGTACCGATAAAGGTTTTAGCCTTAAAGAAATAAAGATAATGCTTAAAGGTATGCTTTATAAGCGCATTTTTTCTGTATTTCTCGGGAATATCACTAAGTGCCTCTTTCGTAACTACAAAATGGGCACCGTCATAGCCGCTGTCCAAAAGCTTTTCATAGAGAACACTTGCACTTTCCTCATACTTTGCGGCATTCTTTTCATAGAGAATTACAAGGCTGTCTGCCTTTTTGCCGTGCCATAATAATGAAAAGGCAAATGCAATAACCTGCATAATTCGCTTTGAAAATGCATCTGACACATTGCGTGAACGAACATAGATATTGAGTCTGTTATCCCTCGCCTGACGGAAGATAGCAACTGTATTTGTTTTCTTGTCATGAATCATCTGACTGCGAAGTCCAAGGAATTTGATTGGCAGTGCAGCATTATAAATCACGTGACACTTTGCAGTGCAGCCAAGCGGATTTTTATAATTAAGCTCAACAGCATTTGTTGCCGGCATATCAAGAACGTCTTCAATATCAATTGAAAAACGGTATATACCAAAATGCTTTTTAGAATTTTTAGATGTATTTGAAAGGAAATGTGTCTTAAATTCTCTTCCGCCAATCGTAAGCCAGGTATCCTTAAGCCTTGTTTTGACAGGTGTGTAAAGGCTGAAAAGGCACACACACATAAGCTTTTGTTTTCCTGAAAATACATTATTATATTTTAAATATAAGGGGAAAATGTGTTGCTTCATTGATGCTTTGTGCCAGATCTCAACAGCAATTTCATCCCTGTTTTTATTGAGAAAAATTTTATTTTCGACTTTTGAAAAATCATTTGCCTTAAAATTATTTTTACGTTCATATTCAATTACACTGCTTACAGTCTTAGCTGTACGTTTGGAATAAGCAAGCCATTCGCCGTGAAGGATATATTCCTTATCCCCCGTCATACGGGAAAGTATGCCTGCCATAAGCATACTCCGACAGGAGAAATCAATAACCTTTGCAGGTTTGATTGAGTAGAACAATCTGTTCTTTTCTCTTTCAAAAAAGGCATCGAGCACCTTATTGTCTTTAATCGAATTAAAGCCGATTTTCTTTGCAACATCAAGCATTTCCTTAAATGAAAGCTGATACAGTGTAATCGTTCCGAGAGTAGATACATTATCCTCAAGTGACAGGATAAAATCTTTTTTCTCTTTCGTTAAATTATGTCTGTAAGTAATGACATATTTATAATTTGGGTTTTTATTAATATATGCTTTAATATTATCAAACTGTGATTCTTCAAGACCGCCGGCATAAATAAGGCAGATATTCTGCTGCGGCTGCTTTTCAAGCTTAAAGAAATCACTTTTACCGTTTACCATAAGCTCAAACAGCTTTTCGCAGGAATCGACATAGCCGTTAGGGCAATATTCTTTAACGAAGTCATCATAATTTTTCTGTGGTGCTTTCATTTCATCAAGCACCTCATCAACCGTCTGAACAATCGGGAACGGCAAGCCGTCAAACGACATATAAACTCCGCGGGATCTTAAATAACGTTCCTTATCATAAGCATAAAGAATCACCTTTTTGCCGGTAACAGCATAGTCAAAGAACACACTTGAATAGTCAGTAATCAGTCCGTCACAGGCATTGAGTATCTCATAGGTATCATAATCCGATGAAAAATAATCAATATGCTTATAGTTTTTACAATTAATATTTGATGCAAGCAGGAAGTGAAGATTAACAAGCAAAACCGTATCATCATCAAGCTTTTTATCAAACTCTTTCAGAATTTCTTTTGTAGTTTCAAGCTGATAATCCGTATCTGCTGCTCTGCCTGTTCCGCGCCAGGTCGGCATATAGGCAAACAGCTTTTTGCCGCCGTAGCCAAGCTTTTCCTTCATTTTAACTGCCTGCGCTTTATCGTAGAAAACATAGTTTCTCGGATAATTTGCAATCAGAGAATCACCCTTAAAGATGTACTTTAAATCATAATCCTCCATAAACACTCTGCGAGTGAATTCATTCGGAAAAAGAGCGTAATCGCTCATCAGATAATTTTTCTGAATATTTGCAAGGGAGGCAAAATTTGACTTGTCTGACTTGCCGAGAGTTTTAAGCGGTGTGCCATGCCAGGTATTTAGAAACACCTGCTCCTCCCTTTTGTAAAAATACGGCGGGAAAGAGTTATCTGTCAGCAGGTATTTAGCTGTTGCAAGATATTTGCAATAGCTGTCACTATCACGCACTGTAAGGATAACTCTGTCAAAGCCGTAAAATTTCATTCGTTTCTCTGCCGCCTTCAACGTTTTTTGTGTGACAACAAAAACGGTAGTATAATCACTCCAGCGCGGATTTGAGTTTAGCTCATTAAGCATTGAGAACATATTACCGTTAATATTCGTACCCTGTCCACCCTCAAGCAGAACAAGTTTATTATTCACATTCAGCTCAAGATAATTTATATAATTCGCCTTAAGTGATTTTGTTGCCTTTTTTAATTTGTTAGTAAATCTTCTGATCACTGAATTTACACCTCTTCATCGGCAGAAAAATTAAAGTAAATAAACTTATTTTTGATTAATAAGCATCGAAATAAATTTAGCAAGTATCTGTGAATTATCATTACCTGCGTTCTCAACATATTTTGTTTTAAACGCATACAGCTTGTTCTGGTCGTAAATACCGGATTTAATTGCTGTACAAAGCTCACTTGCATTTTCAAAGGTAAACTGCGGCATTTCTGATTTAAGGTCAATATTTGCTCCGCGCTCCTCAACATATTGATTATAGTCCGGCACGAAGAAATAAAGCGGTTTCATTAAAACAGCTGCCTCAAATGCACAGGCAGAATAATCAGTAATAATAATATCTGCAATCTTCATCAGATCAATGGTTGAATAGCTGCCGCTATAGAAAAAGCGGTCATCCCTCTTAACCTTTGAAAACAGCGGATGTGTACTGATTATCAGGTGATAATCCTCCATACCCTGCGAAAATTCAACCTTAAGCTCCTGCGCAACATAAGCCTCTCTGTCTCGGAAGGTTGGCAGATACAAAACTATTTTTTTATGTGTAAGGTCCGGGTTTTCTCTGTAAAATCTTACAGACACACCATCGTTTTTGAGCAGCTCGTCAACTCTTGGCAATGAACAGATTTTCATTTTATCCGCACCGCAGCCAAAAGCCTCCATATAAAATCTGGCAGTTGCCTTACTTGGTGCAAGCACATAATCATAATTTTTGTGCATACACATTGCA
>JAIDVA010000381.1 GCA_029059925.1 Eubacterium sp.
CTTTAACTGGATTCGAACCAGTGACACTTCGGGTATGAACCGAATGCTCTAGCCAACTGAGCTATAAAGCCATATTGCTTTTGTGCAAGCAAGATTATATCCTATTAATCATTATTTGTCAACACTTTTTTTATATACATTTGATTAATTCTGTAAAATGGCCCTAAAATTGCCATATAAAGCTGTAAATTTTATCAAAAAATGCACAAATGTTTGACACGACATCAACTTAATGTTATTATATAATAAAATAAATTAAGTATAGACAGACTATAAAAAAACGGGGGATACTATGAAAAAGCTAACTGCAAAGCAAACTCAGATT
The DNA here is from genome assembly GCA_029059925.1 of Eubacterium sp. Lineage (GTDB taxonomy): Bacteria > Bacillota > Clostridia > Oscillospirales > Acutalibacteraceae > Eubacterium_R. Next base: position 326 of record JAIDVA010000381.1, read on the forward strand.
TTTGATTATATTAAGGACATCATATCACAACGTGGTATTGCACCATCTGTAAGAGAAATCGGCGAGGCTGTCGGCCTTCGTTCCACTTCATCTGTTCAGTATAATCTGAATGCCCTTGAGGAAGCAGGATACATTAAACGAGACGCTAATCTGAAAAGAACAATACGTATATGCGGCAGTGCTGAAAGTGTCAGTCATATTCCGCTTGTTGGTACTGTTACAGCAGGTCTGCCTATACTTGCAACACAACAGATTGAGGATTACATTGCTCTTTCAGGTGTCAGCGGCAATAATCTTTTTGCACTGCATGTTAAGGGTGATTCTATGTTTAATGCAGGCATATATGACGGAGACATTGTTGTTGTTGAGCAAACACCTGTAGCCGACAACGGAGACATTGTTGTTGCCCTTATTGATGAGGAGGCAACAGTTAAGCGTTTTTATAAGGAAAACGGTCATTTCAGACTTCAGCCGGAAAATGATAAATACGAACCGATTATCGTTGAAGAATGTGCAATACTTGGTAAGGTCAAAACGCTGGTGCGTTCCTATTGATATTTTAAATTTATTATGCTAAAATTATAAAATTACTTGGAATATATTCAGAAAGGCTATGAAAATATGAGCGAATGTACACATGATTGTTCAAGCTGTAAAGAAAACTGTTCATCAAGAAAGGCTAAAAAAGAGGATTTTCTCAAGCCGATGAACAAGTATTCAAATATAAAAAAGGTTATAGGTATTGTCAGCGGTAAGGGCGGCGTAGGCAAAAGCCTTGTGTCTTGTATGCTGGCTGCAAAATGTGCAAAGGCAGGGCTTAAGGTAGGCATACTTGATGCTGATATCACAGGTCCATCAATACCAAAATCCTTCGGCATAACCGCACGTGCTATGCAGGATGAGGAATACCTGCTGCCGACTGTTGCTGATGGCGGAATAAAAATGATGAGTATTAATCTTCTGCTCGATGATGTCAATTCCCCTGTTGTATGGAGAGGACCTGTTATCAGCGGTGTTATCGAACAATTTTGGAGTGATGTCCGCTGGGGTGAGCTTGATTACCTGTTTGTTGATATGCCACCGGGAACAGGTGATGTTGCACTGACAGTTTTCCAAAGCCTGCCTGTTGACGGCATTGTTATTGTTTCAACACCACAGGATCTTGTTAAGATGATTGTAAATAAGGCTTATAATATGGCTAAGCTGATGAATGTACCTGTTCTTGGTTTAGTTGAAAATATGAGCTATTATATTTGTGAGGACTGCGGCAAAAAAATAAACATCTTTGGTGAATCACAAATTGATGAGACTGCAAAGGAGCTTGGTGTTCCGGTACTTGCAAAGCTTCCTATTAATCCAAATATCAACAAGCTTGTTGATAACGGCAGAATCTATGATGCCAAGTGCAATGAGCTTGATGAGTTTATCTCAGCCCTGAAGGGTGAATAAAGGAGACACATTATGCCGAAAAGAGAAGGATATATAAATTGGGATGAATATTTTATGGGTGTTGCAATCCTTGCCTCGCAGAGAAGCAAAGACCCAAGCACGCAGGTTGGTGCATGCATTGTCAATGACGATAACAAAATAATGTCAGTCGGCTACAACGGCTTTCCGAGAGGCTGCAGCGATGATGACTTTCCATGGGAGCGCAGCGGTGATAAGGACAGCAATACAAAATACCCTTATGTATGCCATGCAGAGCTTAATGCAATACTCAATGCAGGAGGCAACAGTCTCAAGGGATGCAGAATATATGTAGCACTTTTCCCCTGCAATGAATGTGCCAAAGCTATTATTCAATGCGGAATAAAAGAGGTTATATACATAAGCGATAAGTATAAGGATACTGATTTGGTGCAGGCAAGTAAAAAAATGCTCAATTGTGCGGGCATAAAGCTTACACATTTTGAATCCGACAAATCAATTACAATTGATTTTAACAGTGAAGGTATTTGACATATGGATATTGATATTTATGATTTTGACAAAACGATTGTTCCGTTTGACAGCGGCTCTCTTTTTTGTGCATACTGTCTTTTGCATTATCCTTATCTGATTTTAGTGCTTCCTGTTTTTATTCCGGTTTTGCTGATTGCATTAATTTTAATGCTCGCAAAAATCATAAGCTTTACTGACTTTAAAAAGCTTTGCTTTATGTTTGTTGCACTTATTCCGCTTAAAAGAGCAGTTAAAAGCTTTTGGGACAAATATGAATGTAAGGTACATAAATGGTTTTATGACAGAAAAAGATATTCAGTTGTTATCAGTGCATCGCCGGACTTTTTGCTTACTGAAATACAGAACAGGCTTGGCTTTGACAAGCTGATTTGCACAAAGCACAACAGCAAAACAGGCATTATTATCGGTGAAAACTGCCGTGACCATGAAAAGGTAAACAGGCTTTATCAGGAGTTTGATAAAAATGAAATTAACGTAATTGACGTATATTCAGATTCACTTACCCACGACAGACCTATATTTTCATTGGGCAAAAACTGTTATCATATTGTTGACAGCAAGAAAATTCCTTTTAAATTTGAAGAAGTATATAAAGATTAACATATTTGACATTGAGGGATAACTATGAAAAAAGCAATTATAGCAATAGCTGTACTGATTGTGATGATAGGTGCATTTGTTTTTTCATATCAATACAGAAATCAAAAGATTTCACAGCAAACAGCTGACATAACAACAACGCTGCCGACACACAACGAGGATGAATTACTATCCGATTCTGCATCAGAGCCTGACAAAACAGGGCTTCTGGCAGAAGATAAAGAAAATGACTATCAGATTTATTTTGACGGTGAGTTAGTTACAATTGTTCACGGTGAATACAAAAGGGTATTTACTTCGTGGGCATTTGCTGCAAAAACAGAAACACCAACAATTTTCTGTAAGGATTATGATGGTGACGGCGAAAACGAGCTGTTAATCAGAATAATTAACGGTGTAAATAAATCCGAAAGCGGAGTTAGTGAATACACTTACGCTGTTTATCTTTTGAAGCCTATAACTATGTCTGATGGTGAAAAAACCTTTGCTGCATATATAGCTGCCAAGGATACATGGAAAGAACCTTTTGATAATTTAATCAAATGCGAATTAACCCAGTTAAAAAGCTGTAAAAAATTTTTACAGTTTACAATGGATGATATCGATGAAAACATCCTCTATGACGAACAGACAGGCATCACAAGCAACAAGCATGTTGCATATGCCACAGCGCTATGCGACAGCAAAAAGCAATATTATACATTTGACAGATGGAGCAGAGGCTTCGGAATCTTTAACATTGATGATGATGGTGATATAACTCTCGACATTCAGGTGCTTGTATATTATGAAGAAACAAAAATCGAGCATCATATAGGAAATATTCATTGCAAAATTGATTTTATTAACAACAAATTCAGTATTGTGCCAAACACAATTGTCTTCAATCCGCTTGAAGAATTCAAAATTACAGACCCGCGTGATACAGCAAGCAGCAATTGGAAATGTGTAATTAACAATGCAAGTGCAAATACTAATTTCAAGAGCACTGAAATTGACTGGATTGAAGCGGACTTTTCACTTTCAAACACTTCGGCTGAAAACAAGCAGTATTTTGAAAGTCTGCCAAGCAAAATCAAATGTGTTGACAGCATTGAATTTTCACAGGATTCAGTAGTTCTTACTGCAAAAAAGGGTTATACCTTCTCGCAGCGAATGGCAGACAAAGGTGATTATTCTGTTATTCTTAAAAGCGGTGAAAAGGATGAAATGGATATTTCATACACCTGCACTGTTATAACAAATGCTGACTCAAGCACATTGACAATTCATTTTGATAAGTCCTATGATAAAAAGGATTTTGACAAAATTCTCATAAAATTCGGTGTATAATAAAAATACCGCTGCATCCGAATTATATAAACAATTTATAAATTTCAATAGAACAAAGTTGAATAATATTCTTTTGTATGTTATTCTATAGAACACTGATAGGAGGTTGATAAATGTGAAGGAAGTTGTAATTACAGCAGATTCTACCTGCGATTTACCGCCTGACATAATCAAAAAAAATAATATTATTATCACCCCTCTGTCTGTTCTTTTAGGTGATTATTCATATCAGGACGGTGTGGATGTTTTTCCGAGTGACATATATAACTATGTTGAGGAAACAGGCATATTGCCAAAAACCTCAGCAGTCACTCCATCGCAGTATTATGATTTATTTGAGCAATTAACAAATGAGGGCAAGGCAGTTGTTCATATAGGCTTGTCGTCAGCCATATCCTCGAGCTATCATAATGCCTGCATTGCTGCATCAGATTTTGACGATGTGTATATAGTAGATTCCAAGAGTCTTTGCACCGGTATGGGGCTTCTTGTTTTAAAAGCCTGCGATTTCAGAGCAAAGGGCTTTGAGGCAAAAAAAATTGCAAACAGGGTAAATGCACTTGTGCCAAAGGTAAGCACAACCTTTGTTCTCAGTAACCTGGAGTATCTCCACAAGGGCGGACGCTGCTCAGGTGTTGCAAAATTCAGCGCCAATGTACTTGGTATTAAACCAAGCATTGCTGTTGACCCAAAAACAGGAACACTTGATATTGCTAAAAAATACCGCGGTAAAATGGATGCTGTTTATAAGCAATATATCAATGATTGCTTGAAGGAAATAAACAAAATTGACACATCACGAATCGTTATTGCAAACAGTGGCGGAATCAGTCCTGACATTATCAGCTTTGCAAAGGGCGTTATTGAGGGAAAAGCCAATTTTGGTGAGATTATTCTGGCAAATGCAAAATGCACAATTTCATCACACTGCGGTCCTAAAACACTTGCAATTTTCTATATAAGGAAATAAATATAATGGCAGGAGCTTTAAACAGCAATCAAAC
>JAIDVA010000382.1 GCA_029059925.1 Eubacterium sp.
TGTTTCAGAGTCAGCGGTGTACTTCTCCGACGCATCGTATGATTGATTCTCCGATATCTAGCGAAAGGGTAAATATTTCATCACTTTTCATCAAATCACCAAACTATTTGTTAAATTTAGTTTTATATTTTTTTTGAATATTATACAAATTCCTATTGACAATATAATTTTTTGTGCTATAATATAGAGCACAACGCAGTTGAATTAAATATCGCGGGATGGAGCAGTTGGTAGCTCGTCGGGCTCATAACCCGAAGGTCGTAAGTTCGAGTCTTACTCCCGCAACCATTGTAACAGAGCCAAATTTTTATGTTTGGCTCTGTTATTTTTTTGCTGTTGTCTAACAGTTTGTATGACACTTTATTTGCTTAGTACATTTGTTAAACAATCGTCGATGCCTTTTTACATTGGATATTCAAGTGCATCTAATGATAGCGCAGCTGCTGAATAAAAAATCTTCTAAGCCCATCTGGTAAAAGTTGAGATAAGGTTTGTTTTGTCAAAAAGGGAATCGTTACAAACGCTTAATACATAAAAAATCAATCCTCAGCTCTTGTGAATAGAGGACATTTTTTATTTTTTTAATAGTTTTTTGTCAAAAAACTATGCTGTTTTGCATTTTTATTGACAAATATTTGTGTCGTTTGTTACTATGGGGGAAATAATTCTAATTAGAATTGAATTGTCTAAAGAGGGCAGTCATATGCAAATTTCAGACTCTTACAAGAATTTTGAAATTGCTGTTGTATCATTGAATTTTAATCTGAACTTTTTATTAGATGACTTAGGAACAATAATCTCTGCTATCTTTGCTGCATTTACAGCAGCATATATTCCAATGGTTTTTATATGGAAATATATAGATGATTGATTGTGTATTAGGTGTTTTTTACTAAAAACAGTAATACATAGCTTTTAAATGAATAACATATAGGAGTGACAATATGTACTTTGGGGAAAGCAGAGAGCTTGTCAGCATTGAAGATATATTTGAAAATGACGAACTTGTAGTGATGAAAGCAATATATATAAAGAATTCTTTTCATATATCTGTATTGTCTGTTGGATTTAAGGATTCTTCAGGCGATATTATAAGGATAAAAGATGTTGTGGAACGTTATTTATAAATTGGCAGCTTGTATGTAATAAAATACTCTGAAATAACATAATTTCGGAAGATTTATTCGAGTTGTATCCAACTCCTGCAGCCACCATACAGAGTCAAATATAAGCATTCCCGCTTCAAATTATGGTTTTTAAAGAGAGGATTTTATTACTTTAGTAATTGGAAATTATGTATTCTATAATTTAGTTGGAACTGACTTGTTCTATGACCAATATCAACAGTAAAGAGGATGTAATTATGAAATGTGAATTTTGTAATTTATCAGAAAATGACAGGAAATATTTTTTATATCAAAATGATTACTGGGATGTATATTTGGCTGATAAGCAAAATTATATCGGCAGATGTATTATTGTTTGCAGACGTCATTGCAGGGATATATCCGATTTAACTGATCATGAATGGATAGCTTTTAAAAATCTTGCTGCGCAGCTTGAAAATATAATCAGAGGTTCTGTGGGTGCCGATTTGTTTAATTTGGCTTGCCTGATGAATGATGAATATAAGAAAGAGAAGCCTAACCCTCATTTGCATTTTCATCTGATTCCAAGATATTCAAAGCTCATAAAAATTGGGGATAAGCAATTTGAGGACAAAGAGTGGTCACATCATTATAACAATAAAGCTCCTGTTTTATTGGAGAATGAAGAAATAGAAAAGTTTTTTATCGTGCTAAAAAAAAGCAGTATCCTCTCATGTGCAAAAATAAAAGCAGTTCATTGTGAACTGCTTTTTTAGTTATTAAGCTTTCTGTACTCCGCAGGTGACATACCTGTAATATGACGGAATTGTGTTGAAAAATAGTTTTGGTCTGAAAAGGCAAGCATACAGGATATTTCATTAATAGAATATTTGGTGTTGCATAGATATAGCTTAGCTATATCTATTTTTCTTTCCAGAAAATAATGATATGGAGTTACACCATAGTAATCCCTGAACATTTTAATGATTTGATTTTTAGAATAGCTGAATGTCTGACACAAATCATTTATGGATATCTTTTTTTCTATATTCTCGTCAAGGTAGTGCTGTATTTGTTCCGGGATAGTGCTATCGTTTTTTCGCTGGGAATTTTTTATCTGTATAAACATTTTGTGCAGAATGACAGCGATATTATCAGTGAGCTTTTCGTAATCATTTTCACTATGCTTTTTTATTCTGTTTATTTCTTCGAAAAAATGAAGAAGATTACAGTCTTTAAAGCAGTATTCATTTTCCGAAACATAGGTTTTAACAAAGTATTCTGCTAATTCTCCGTCAAATACTATCCATTCCTTCTCTAATGGAATTTCGCTGTCACAGAAATATTCGTGATTGCTGTTTTTTGTAAGGAGTATGGCAGAATTTTTTTCTGATTGATATTCTTTTGAATTTATAAACAGAGTTTGACTGCCTTTTTTTATATATTCGATTGCTATTATATGTGATTTTCTGCGTTTAACATGATAGCTGCTGTCACATACACTGTTTCCTATAACCATAACATTTAGCGGCAAATCTTTATTATAAAATTTCCAATAGTTGTTTGCAATATTACTCATAGTGATATTCCTAAGATAAAGTGTGATATATCAGATATAATTAAACGTTTTTATGTGCTATTATCATGATAACATATATTT
>JAIDVA010000383.1 GCA_029059925.1 Eubacterium sp.
TTGGCAATTATTTAAATAAAAATTATTTAATGTTGATAAAATTAAATACGCATCAGCAATTGTATTTATCTTTATAATATGATAAATTACATAATATAAAGTGACTTTAATATTGCAAAAGATATGAGGCGGTGAGAATATGGCATACAGCGAGCTGATAAAAAGCTTTTCTAAAATTCGTGAATATATGAGTCAGTTTTATGTTTATGGCTTTAAAAGCCGGAATGAATATAATTCGAAAAGCGCAAGAAGCTATGACAATGAACGCAGGCGAATGGAAAGCTGGCTTGGTGATTATATGTTTTTTCGTCAAAATGCGAATGGGAAAAATACATTTATATCCGTTGACAGTCAGACTGTGTCTCACAATCCTTTATACAAAGCCTTTAAAGCCAAAAGCTTTACGCCTAATGATATTACTCTTCATTTTTACATAATGGATATTCTGGCAGATAATAAATTTCGCTCAATTAAAGAAATAACAAATTTGATTTCGAATGATTATCTTCCGATGTTCAGCAAGCCGCGAGAGCTTGATGAATCAACGATAAGAAAAAAGCTTAAGGAATATGAGCGCCTTGGCTTGCTTGAAAGCACAAAACACGGCAAAGAGCTTGTGTTCAGACGAATGCAGGATAACGTTAATTTAGAATCGTGGCAGGATGCTGTGAATTTTTATTCCGAAGAGGATTCGTTAGGCGTTGTCGGCTCTTATATACTGGATAAATATGATGATACTTATGATTGTTTCTCATTTAAGCATCATTATATTCTGCATGCACTTGAAAGTGAAATACTGTATTCATTGTTTATTGCAATCAGAGAGCATAAAGCTGTTGAACTTGAGGTGTATTCTACTAAGAAATCAAATGTAACACAGCATAGTGTGCTGCCGCTTAAAATATATATCAGTACGCAGGGCGGACGCCGATACCTTATGGCACATCAGTACGGTTTAAAGCGGATTACATTTTACAGGCTTGACAGTATTAAGAAAATTACGTTAAAGGAATATGAGCCTGATTACAGTAAGTATTACGATATTACCCAAAGGTTTAAAAACAGGCTTTGGGGAGTTTCTGTCGGTAAGGGATACCGCCTTGAACATATTGAAATGACGGTATTTGTCGGTGAAAAGGAAGGGTATATCGTCAACCGCCTTGAAAGAGAAAAGCGATGTGGAACAACAGAAAAGCTTGATGAACGGCATTATAAATTTTCGGCAGATGTTTATGATGCTATGGAGCTTATGCCGTGGATAAGAACCTTTATCGGCAGAATAACAAAGCTGGAAAGCAGCAACGATGAAGTTGTCAGTATTTTTTACAGCGATCTTGAGAAAATGAAAAAATTATACGGAGGTGACGGTGATGCTGTTCAGTGAAATTTACGGCAGCTATTTTAATACGGTTGCCGAAGTGCTGAAAAGTGCGGTTGAATGTGATATCACAGATTGTGATATTAACAATATTATAAATGAAAAGGCATTCGGCGAAAGTATCATCAATATACCTGCTTTAATTAAGGGTGATGAATGGCAGCTGCTGAATTCGGATATGGAAACACCATTGATTAACGTTCCCGATATGCCTTTGACAACTCTTCAGAAGCAATGGCTTAAGGCGCTTTTGTATGACCCGAGGATTAAGCTTTTTAATCCTTGTATTGACGGACTTGAGGACGTGGAACCGCTTTATGAGCAAGGCACAATAGAATATTTTGACAGATATTCGGATGGTGATTCTTTTGATAATCCGAAATATATTGAGAATTTTCATATCATTTTAAATGCAGTTAAGAAGCACAAAAAGCTGAAAATTAAATATACGGGAAGGCAGTGGAAGGACAAGGAATTTATATGCTCGCCGATAAAACTGCAATATTCCTCTAAGGATGATAAGTTCAGGCTAAAGGCGATAGCTTATAAAAAAATGTTCACGCTTAATTTATCCAGAATTGAGGCGTGTGAAATGACAGGCTTTGATATTTATGATGATTTGAAAAAATATGAGCATATAAAGGATACGGTTATATTTGAACTGCTTGACGACCGCAATGCCCTTGAAAGAGTTATGCTTTCTTTTTCGCATTTAGAAAAAGAGACGCAAAGACAGGAGGATAACAGATATCAGGTAACGCTTAAATATGACAGGGATGACGAGACGGAAATTTTAATCAGAATCTTATCCTTCGGTCCGCTTATCCGAGTGATTTCTCCCGATAGCTTTATTGAAAAGCTGAAAAAAAGAATAGACAATCAAATGAACTGCGGAGTCTGAAAATGACTTCGCAACTTTTTTTCCAAGATTTATCTGTAAAGTTTTGGTATTATGTAATCACAGCAAAGGTGCTTACAGCAATTGTAAAATCATTGGTAAAGCTAAGCTTTTGGGTTCGATCCCCAAATAAGCACCTTGTAAAATCGTAAAAGATGCGCACAGCAATTTATAAAAGCTTTTGGTGGAAAAAGATAGCATCTTGTTAAGGTACTTACAGCAATAATGAATTGATACATAATCCTTAAAAGATTTTATGTGCCTTGTATTATTATTATTTTGAACGGAGGAAACCGAAATGCTGAAATATTTTAAGCAAATGACAAACCATACCAAAACCGAAAACGGAGCACTTACCTATAAGAGCACAGAAAATGATTGCCTTGATTTGTTTTCTGCAATAGGTGCACTCCGTACAGCAGATGAGCAGGATATCATCCATCGCTTTGCCCGTGCATATGCTGAAAATGCGGATGCGGCAATGAAAATACTTTTTTATGCACGTGATATACGCGGCGGTCTTGGTGAACGCAGAGTTTTCAGGACAATACTCAGATGGCTTGCATATAATGAACCGGAATCTGCGGTTAAAAATATGAAATATATTTGCGAATACGGCAGATATGATGATCTTATTGTTTTACTTGATACACCTTGCCGTGATGAAACAGTAAATCTTATTTCCGTACAGCTTGCCGAGGATATAAAGAATATGGAAAAAGGCAATGAAATTTCGCTCCTTGCCAAATGGATGCCTTCCGTTAACGCATCAAGCGCTAATACCGTGAGAAATGCGAAAGCAATTGCCAAAGCACTGAATATGACTGATGCACAGTACAGAAAAACACTGTCTGCGCTTCGCTCGTACATAAAGATTATTGAAAATAATCTTCGTACGCAGGATTACAACTTCGATTATGCAAAGCAGCCGTCAAAGGCAATGTATAAATACCGAAAAGCATTTATCAGAAATGATAAAGAAAGATACTGCGAATATATGAATCAGGTTTCACAGGGCGAGGCGAAGATGAACACCAAGGCACTTATGCCTTATGAAATTATCAGACCTCTTTGTCAGGAATATATGAATTCCAATATGATTTCCAAAGCCGAAAGAAAGGCAATCAATACGATGTGGGGTGCACTTGAGGATTTCACAAAGGATGAAAATGCAATTGCTGTTGTTGACGGCTCGGGTTCTATGTATTATTGCGGTAATCCGCTCCCGGCATCGGTTGCTCTGTCACTCGGCATCTATTTTGCCGAGCACAACAAGGGTGCTTTTGCAAATCACTTTATTACCTTTTCTTCCAGTCCCAGACTTGTAGAAATAAAGGGTCGCGATATTACTGAAAAGGTGCGTTACTGCGAAAGCTTTAATGAGGTGGCCAATACAAATATTCAAAAGGTTTTTGAGCTTATTCTCCATACAGCGGTTAAAAATAAGCTGCCGCAGGAGGAACTGCCGTCGAAAATCTATATCATTTCAGATATGGAATTTGATATGTGTGCCGAAGGTGCTGGCATAACCAATTTTGAATATGCAAAGAGAAGATATGCAAAATACGGCTATAACCTGCCTAAGGTAATATTCTGGAATGTACAAAGCAGGAATATGCAGCAGCCTGTAAAAATGAATGAGCAGGGCGTTGCACTCGTTTCAGGCTGTACGCCGAGAATTTTTTCAATGGTGACAGACGGTAAGCTGAATCCATATGATTTTATGATGGATATAATTAATAATGAAAGGTATGCTGTGATAGCAGCATAAGCAGATATAAGATTATGATTAAGATAAATGGCACCTTTGCAGATGCTGTGATTTATGCACAGACGGTTGAGCAATCGGCTATAGAGCAGATAGAATTGCTTTGCTCGCAGGAATTTGCAAAGGGCGCAAAAATAAGAATTATGCCTGATGTCCATACAGGCGCAGGCTGTGTCATAGGCTTTACGGCAAATCTGGGTGATATGGTTATACCCAATATAGTTGGTGTTGATATCGGATGCGGTATGCTGTGTGTAAAGCTTGGTGACATTGATATTGATTTTAACGAGCTCGATGCTGTTATAAGAAAATATGTTCCGTCCGGAATGGATGTTCACGAGGGCAGAATTATGCGTTTTGAACCGCTTCAGAGTCTGCATTGCTATCGTTCTTTGAAGCATACAAAGCGTATTGAACGTTCCATAGGCACGCTCGGCGGCGGTAATCATTTTATTGAAATTGATGCTGATGAAAACGGCTGCAAATATCTTGTGATACACACAGGCTCGCGAAATCTCGGCAAGCAGGTAGCAG
>JAIDVA010000384.1 GCA_029059925.1 Eubacterium sp.
ATATTACAGTTATTGATTACAGAGCATCTCGTGTTGAGCTTATTGTTGACAAGCTTGATGTGCAGGGTGTAAGCGGCAGCGGCACTCATATTGATGTTTTAAGACAAGCGGATGTACCTGATGCTGATCTTGTTATTGCTACAACACATTCTGATGAAAATAATATTCTTGTCTGCCTTATGGCAAAAAAGCTTGGCGCAAAAAATACGGTTGCAAGAGTACGCAACCCGGAATATAATGCTCAATTCGAATTTATGAGAAATGAACTTGGCATTTCATTAATGATTAATCCCGATTTTACTGCGGCACTTGAAATAGGCAGAATCATTCAATTTCCTGAAGCAAACAACATTGAAAGCTTTGCTAATGGCAATATTGATATAGCCGAATATAAAATCACAGCTGATTCAAACCTTTGCGAAAGCAGTATCGGCAGCATATCATCAAAACACACAAATAATATGCTGATATGTGCTGTTGAGCGTGAAGATGAAGTATATATCCCCAATGGTGATTTCATCTTAAAGGCAGGAGACCGAATTTATGTTACAGGTGCACACAAGGAGCTTGCAAACATCGGAAAGGCACTTATTAACACCAAAAAGAAGACTATTAAAAATATAATGATTATCGGTTGCTCAAGAGTTGGTATTTATCTTTCGGATATGCTTGTAAATCTCGGTAAGAATGTTGTTATTATTGAGAAAAACAGAGAAAAATGTGAAATCATATTTGATATGGTACCAAATGCAACAATAATCAATGGCGATGCCAATGACCACGAGCTTTTGGCAGAGGAAGGTATTGATGACATGGATGCTGTCGTAACCTTGACAGACACGGACGAAATCAATTTTCTTATATCCTTTTATGCGCAAAAAATCGGTGTCGGTAAAACCGTAACTAAAATTAACAACCCAAATCTTAACAGAATGCTTGATGATTTGGGGCTTGATTCACAGATTAATGTAAGTGAGTTATCCGTTTCAACCATAACTCAATATGTAAGAGCTAAAGAAAATATCAGCTCATCATATATGAGAACACTGTATAAGCTTGTTGACGGAAAGGTTGAGGCTGCTGAATTCCTTGCAGGTGACTATGTTACCTTCCTTAACAAGCCTTTATCGAAGATAAGGCTAAAAAAGAACGTCCTGATTGCAGCAATTAACAGGAATAATGAAATTGTTTTTCCGAACGGAAATGATTCAATACAGGCCAACGACCTTGTAGTTGTTGTGTCAAAGGACAGAAGAATAAAAAGTCTTAACGATATTCTTCAGTAGGAGCAAGGCAGGAGTATGAACTATAAAGCAGTTTTATCAATATTAGGCAGAATTTTCATTATACTCGGTGCACTTATGCTTGTGCCGCTTGCAATTGCGGTTTATTACACTTTAAATGGTTTTGCAGAGGCGAGCTACACATCATTTGTGATACCGATGATTATATTTATATTAACAGGTCTTTTGCTGAATATAAAGAAACCTAAGGATTATAATATTTACGCAAAAGAGGGTTTTGTCATCTGCGGTCTGGGCTGGATTATAATGTCAATAATCGGTGCCCTGCCATTTGTAATAAGCGGTGCTATACCAAACTATATTGATGCACTTTTTGAGACAGCCTCCGGCTTTTCAACAACAGGCTCATCAATACTCAATGAAATACATTCACTGCCGAAATCAATATTATTCTGGCGTTCATTCACACAGTGGATTGGCGGCATGGGTATACTTTCATTTATGATAGCAGTAGTGCCGAGAGCAAAGAGCAATTCGATGCTGATTATGCGCGCCGAGGCACCGGGACCATCAGTTGGAAAGGTAGTATCAAAAACCGCAGACAGTGCAAGAATTCTTTATATCATTTATATTGCAATGACAGTTATTGAAATAGCGGTTCTTTTTGTCGGCACAAGAATCTCAGGTGATAATATGAGATTTTATGACTGCGTTGTCAATTCACTTACAACCGCGAGCACGGGCGGTTTCTCAGTTCTTAACGATTCTATCAGAGGGTACAACAGTGCATTTACAGAATGGACAATCACTATATTTATGTACCTGTTCGGAGTAAACTTCAACCTGTATTTCTTTATTCTTACAAAAAGATGGAGAGACGCATTCAAGGACGAGGAATTCAGAGCATATACATTAATTAACGTTATATGTGTAGTTCTTATTACTCTTAACATTTTCTCAATGTATGACAGTATTTTTCTCGCTGTAAGAGATTCTTTCTTTACAGTCAACACAATAATGAGCTCTACAGGCTTTGGTACGGTTGACTTTAACGCTTGGCCGACTTTCTCTAAAATACTGCTTCTGATACTTATGTGCATAGGTGGCTCAGCAGGCTCTACCGGCGGTGGCTTTAAGGTAATAAGGGTTCAGCTTTTGTTTAAGCAGATGCTGTGCAATTTCAGACAGCTGCTTCGTCCTCATTCTGTTGTTAATGTAAGATACAACGGCAAAACCCTTGATAAAAAAATGATGGGTGGTATTAACTCATATCTCACAGTTTATATTGTGATAATGATTATTTCGTTAATTTTCATATCGTTTGATAATTTCAGCACCAGCACATCATTTTCAGCAGTACTGACTTGTTTAAACAATATCGGTCCCGGTATAGAAGCTGTAGGACCAAAGGAGAATTTTGCAAACTTTTCCGATTTTTCAAAGCTGGTGCTTATATTTGATATGCTTGCAGGAAGGCTTGAGCTGTTCCCTATCCTGCTGTTATTCAGCCCTAACACATGGAAAAAGGCAAAATAAAATATAATGGGATAAAGACAAAAACATCTCCTGTACAAATTGATGTACAGGAGATGTTTTATTTACAGCTGAAAATTCTCAATATATCTGTCTATACAGCTCTGGATAATTTCCTCAGCGATGTCTTTTGGCTTAACTTCTGTAACTGAGGTCATTTTTTCATGTTCAAGAGTTTTGTATACCTCAAAGAAATGCTTAATTTCGTCAAACCTATGGCTTGGCAGCTGATCAATATTGGTGTATCCATTATAATTAGGGTCATTAACAGGAACTGCAATAATTTTTTCATCCTTCATACCACTGTCCTCCATAATAAGAACACCGATAGGAACACACTCAACAATAGTCATCGGCTGAATCTGCTCACTGCACAGAACAAGCACATCGAGAGGATCATTATCACTGGCATAGGTGCGTGGTATAAAACCATAATTAGCAGGATAATGCGTTGATGTGAAAAGAACTCTGTCAAGCTTGAGCATACCTGTTGCCTTGTCAAGCTCATATTTATTTTTACCGCCCTTTGAAATCTCAATTACAGCGTAAAATTTATCTTTTTTTATTCTCTTGGGTGAGATATCGTGCCATATGTTCATTTGAAATCCTCCGTAAAAGTTTATATTTATATTTTATCACAAATAAACAATACACAAAA
>JAIDVA010000385.1 GCA_029059925.1 Eubacterium sp.
CTGATTACTCTTTATTGCCTATAAGAAAACGAATCAGGGGGAAGGCATACGCCAATTCCCCCTAATAACCCCCTCTTTAATGTTGTGCCGCGCGTACTCGCGCACACAGCGGCACAGGCAGCGTTATCTTTTCTTTCGTAGGGGGGCACAGTGTGCCCTGCCAACATTATCGTTGTCCCCACGGGCGATCAATGATCGCCCCTACGGTAATACCTCAACCCAACACTAAACTATAATTTATAATAGCTTAAAACACAAAAAGAGAGGCAGTCTTTCAACTGCCTCTCCCCTATTTTTTAGAGATCGCCGCCATCGCCTTGTTCGATGCCGCCGGTCCAGCCAGATGTTGTCATAACATCCATTGCCTGGAACTCTTCAACCTGTGAAACAGGCTTTGTATACATTTCTTTCATTACTTAGTCCTCCTTTATAGATTAAGCCATAGTAGCATAATCGAATGTCTGAGGCTCAGCATAAACAACCTGAGTTGCACCGTTAGCGTCAACATAAGCAAGGAATGCTCTTGCAGTTAATACGCCTGTGCCATCTGCACTACCTACTGTAAGTGCAAACTGCTCAGCATTTGTTGCGCAATAGTAAGCCTTAACAGCTGAACCAGCCTTAACATCAGCAAGAGTGATGTCGTTGTTTGCAAGGTTCTTACCATATACGAAACCAGCATTTACATATGTGCAATCAGCTGTCATTGTACGAGTTGCAAGGAAGGAAGCCTTTGTCTTACCATCCACAACTACCTTTGATACGTCTACAGCTGCAACCTGAGGTTTAACTGTTGTTACGTCATCAAATACAGGAACTACTGTTACGTCTGAACCTACATAGAATGTGTAAGACTCACCGTAAGCAACTGTAGCGCCGTTGATTGTCCAAGCCTTTGCACCCTCAGCTGTTACTGTTACAAGTGTATCGTATTCAACACCCTCAAGTACATCAGCAACTGCCTCTGCACCGGCTGTGATTGAGCAACCGGTAGCTGTTACTGTGTAACCAGCTGTCTCGTTCTTCTCATATACTGCCTGGATTGTTGTTGCACCAGTAATAGTTGTTACATCTTCTACTGACCAACCAACAAAGGTGTAGCCTGCAATTGCAGGAGCCTTAACTGCATCAAGATTAATCTCAGCACCGCTTGTTACTTCCTGAGTAGCAAAGATGTTGCCATATCTGTCAGCAAATACAACTGTGAACTTCTCAGCTGCGTTCTGGAATACAGGAACATATGTGATATCAGCAAGAGCCTTAACTGTTACGTTAGCAGCAGTTGATACAAGCTTGCCATCTACGTTCCAACCAACGAATACAGCACCCTCTACAGGTGTTGCTGTAAGAACAACGTCTGCGTTAGGAGCACAGTTAGCTGTTACAGCCTCATCCTCTACTGCAAGACCCTTAACTGTTGCTGTACCAAGAGCTGAAGGAGTAACAGTTACCTTAATACCCTCAAGAACAGGAGTTGTGAAGTGCTCTGAAGAAATAACTGCGTTACATACTTCACAGCGAACTACCATGTCATATGAGCCTTCGTTGTCATAATCAGCTGCTACTTCATTTTCCATAGCTGCTGCCATTGGTGTATGAGCAACTGTATCCTTAGAAATTACTGTACCGGCCTTAACGATTTCGCCGCAAGCGCAAACTTCATCACCTGTGTAACCGTCCTTAGCACAAGTAGCAGCTTCTGCACCAACGATTGTTGTTGGACCAACATGGTTGTTCTTATCCTTACCAATAGACTCAGTCTTTGTATGATCTTTATCATTTGCGCAAGTATAGGTCTTTACACCCTCAGTCTGGCAAGTTGCAACTGTTGTTACAACACCATCATCCCAAGCGTGACCTGTCTTAGTAATTGTTGCTGTAGTTGTCTCAGTCTCGTCACATCTTACGCACTTTGTAACGATAGTTCTTTCACCATCTGCTTCACAAGTAGCTTCCTTGGTTACTTTGTCGCTGATAACTGTGCCTTTAACGAAATCGTGACCGAGAGCTGAACCTGTTGATTCTGTGTAAGAATCACCACAAGCACAAGTCCAAACGATTGTACCCGGCTTTGTGCAGTCAGCGCCGATTGTTTCTGATGTATAAGAACAAGCAACTACGTCTGTAGCGTCACATCTTGTACACTGAACATTGTGCTTGCCAGACTCAGCGTTAGCTGTTACTTTGCCTGTGAAATCGTGACCAAGCTTTGTGTTTTCAATTGTCTTGTCAGATGTTAAAGCATCACACTTGCCATCTGCATTTGAACATGTGTAGTGCTCAACCTTATCAGTTGTACAAGTAGCATCTGTTGTGCTTGTGAGCTGATAGTCATGTGTATGAGGTACATCAGGCTCATCGCCATTGCTGTAGTTCTCCCAAACCTCAGCAAATACTGAATAAGCTTCTGCTGAACCGGGAGCAGCATTGATAAGAACGTTTGTATAAGTGCCGCCTTCAAGCTCATCTGTTACAGAAGTATCATAAGGTAAAGCAATTGTACCTGTACGCGGATTTCTGTTATAAGTAAGAACATCCTTAAGGTCACAGTCCTTAAGAACTCTGAATGTTACAGTACCTACGATGATACCATACTTACCCGTGCCAATATCAGCTGCTTTACCGATATAAGTAGAAGAAGTAGGACAATCACCGATTCTTGTAGTAGAAAGTGACATATAAAATTCGTGATTTGCATCACTTACACCGGAATTACCTGCAACCATTGTAGTATAAAGGTTGCCGCCGGTTCTTGTAACCTTGGAAGCTTGCTCCCAAGTATCACCGGCATTTGCTGTTGGGTTCTTAGCATAGTAACCCATCTCAAGGAACTCAGGATTCCAATTCGCCATAACCATACAAGATGCGAGAATATCAAATCCACCCATTTCATATGTTACAGCGATACGCTGACCTGCCTTAAGCTGACCCGGATTTAAAATAGTTCCTGTTGCATTAACCTTGTCAAAAGTTAATGTTTTGTTATATCCATAATACTTATTGTAATAAGCCTGTGCACCACTTGTACCGCCGGCAATACCGTCTTCACCAAGGCTGGTAACAGTAACAGCCAGAACAGGCTTGTAGTTTTCACGAAGGTCAGGAGCTCCCTCGTTAATATCAACATATCCCTCATCTTGAGTCACCATAAAGTCTTCAAGATACTGAGCGCCTTCATCATCATCTGCAAAGCCAATATAATCAGGCTCAGCAGTAATATCAGAAAGTGCTACACCATCTTCTACCCACCACTCTTTAGCATCTCTTGCAAAAGCAGTGAAAGGTAAAGAAAAGGCAACCATAAGAACAGCGAGGAGACATGCCAGCGCTTTTCTAAATGTTTTTTTCACTTAGAATTTCCTCCTTATAAAATTTAAAATTATTGAATAACAATCTCATCATATGATGATGTGCCAATGCAGGAATATACAATAACAGCATCGTTAGGCGCTACACCATTATCACCATTAAGATCAAATACCTGATTATCTGAACCCAAAACATTTGAATAAATATATACAACGTCATTTGGTGCAATACCGCCGTCTTTGTTAAAATCACAGGCGATAATCGGAATCTGACCATAGGTTATATCCGAGCCGTTAACCTTAACTGTAATATCGTCTCTTGTAACAGCATACTGAGAGGATATGGTTAAGTGATAAACACCGTCAGAGAGATTGTCTAACGTGAAACGGTTAACCGCTTCGTTATTTTCATTAACTGTTAAGGATGATGCTGTACATTTATCAGTCAGGAGATTACCTGCTGTATCATAAACATCAACCTTGTATTCGCCATAGACAGGAATACCCTTGGTTGAACCATTGGTATCTGTCATAATGACCAAATCAGCAGTAACACTATGGCCGAGGCCGGGTGTTACATCGCATTTCATAGAATAAAGTCTACCGTCGTAGCCTTCAACAGAACTTACACCATCATCAACAATTGCATATTCATCCTTATAGCCGTCGCCATAGTCTGCCTGTGCAAAGGTGTGATTTGGATTCTCTGAAACTATGATTAAATTATCCGCATCCGGATCACAATCTGAAGCAAAGGTCATAGAAACCGTTGCAATTATATTATCATCCTGATTAACAGCTGAGGAGTCCTCATTGGTTGAAATGAATCCGAATACGATATTACCGTCTGACAGCTTATAACCAATACTGTCAAACTGTGAATTTTCACCATCTGAAAGAAGAGCAGACGGTGCATCAGCAACTGTTACCTGTTCGGTATCGTATGTTGCTGTAACCTGAAGAACCGATACCTCTGCCATGCCTGACAGAACGAAGCTTACATCATATGTACCTGCAGGTAAATTGTCGCCGTCGAATTGAACGCCGTCCTTTTCATATGTGCAGTAAACCTCGGGAGAAGCTGTACCAAGAGTACCCGTTTGTGCATAGGAAACAAAGGGAATACTGATAAAAATCAGCATTACAGCTATGAAAACTAAGATGCCCATTAAGGCTGAGCTATTCATTTTAGCTTTAGCTTTCATCAGTTAACCTCCTTAATTTAGACAGGTCACTCAAAATTAAAATTTTGGCTTCTCTGTTTTTTATAGTCTTGTTTTTTGTTTTGATTTTACAGCTTACGCTGCCAAATGAAATTGATCAATTTCACTTTAACCTACAATTGCAGGTAATCGTGAACGTTTATACTAAATGATATCTGCATAACTGAAATTATGCACTCATATATCCTTCTTTGATAAAAGGGCAAGCTACACATCAACCATTTATTAGCAATCGAATGCACCTCAGTGCCGAACCGTTACAGCCCGGCACCTTGGTTATAAATTCATATTAAGTTAATGTATAACTTTTCCTTATCCAATAGCAACTGCTTCTAAGTTTGGTGTACCGATGCAGGAATATACAATAACAGCGTCATTTGGTGCTACACCATTATCGCCGTTAAGGTCAAATGCCTGATTATCTGAACTCAAAACATTTGAATAAATCAATACTACATCGTTTGGTGCAATACCACCATCACCGTTGAAATCACAAGCAATAATCGGAATTGCAGGACCTGTAATATCGCTTGTGCCTACATTAATTGTGATATCCTCACGTGTAAGAGCATAAGCAGATTCAATTTTAGCGGTATAAGTACCCGGAAGAAGATTGAAGCTGAAGGTGTTGTTAGCCTTTGACATTGCAAATGTCTCAGCAGCAACAACATTACCATCTGCACCATAAACGGTTACAGTATAATCACCATGAACAGGTGTGTTCTTTGTTGCACCATTAATATCAGTTGCAATAACGAGTGATGCGCTTACATTGTAGCCATCCTCTGCAGCTGAAGGAACATCAAGAGCAATCTCTGCCTTCTGAAGAGCTGTATCAGCATTGTAGCAATTAGATACCTGTGCTGTATAGTTCTCCTTCTGGTCAACCTGATAATAATTTCTGGTTGCATAAGCACTGTACTCTGCACTATGACCGTGCTGAGCAATGCTGATTGCATTAGCAAGGGCAGCTACATAAGCGTTCCATGTTTCATCTGAGTAAACAGTTGTGCCTTCGTTAACAAGTGTACCGTCAGCAGCCCAAGCACCATGTGCAGGATCTGCAGCACCGGCAGCCTTCTTAACAGCTACACCATTTGCTGTTTCTACAACAGTCATTAACTTGTAATCATTGCCTGATGCACAAACGATTTCTGCCTCAAGCTGATCACCAAGGTAACCACGCTCAACAACATTTGGCATTATATAGTTGTTAAAGAGACGAAGGTATTCATCAACCTGAGCAGATGAAAGTGAAGATACAGCAACAGCTTCGGTAATATTAATACTGTCATTATTCATATAACTGTTGTATCTGCTGAATGGAATAGTATCAGTCTTTGTAACAGTCTGAGTTACAAGCTGACCCTTATCATCATAGATGTACTTGCCGTCATCATCAGTAACAGGCTCCTGGGAATCGTATGTGATTTCGATTGAGTATTCGCTCTCTACCTTCTTAGCAAGGTCAACCATCTTGTTGTATGTAACAACATCAAAGTTAACTGACTCAAGATTATTTCTTACGATAGAAACATTTGTAAGAAGCGGCTGAGCAATATCTGCCTTTACGTGCTCCTTAACATATTCCATTGTATAATCAAGGGAATCGTTAGCTCGTGTATAAATACCACGGTTATCTGTGTTGAGGTCGGTATTCGCAATAAGTCGCTCTGATGACTGAGGAATTGCAACAGTCCAATCATCAGCGTCGCGGACTTCCTTACCATTAGCATTGTAATGCTTAAACTGAATCTGGTTGAAGAGTTCGTCGCCATTTTCATTTGTAGCACGTTTGGTTGTATCACCATAATAAGGAGTTGCGTAACCTAAGTTCCAACCCTGTTCATAAGCAGGTGTGTTAACGTGTCTGAAGACACCGTCAACAGCAGTAACCTTTAAGCCTGCAGGATCTTCACCTCTTGCACTTGTAAGAGGTGCATTTGAATAGAGTGGAGATACAAAATCCTTATCAGCATAGTAGATACCGTTTGCAGAATTCAAGTAAATGCTATCGCGCATTGACTCAGGAATCTGATTGATATCGGTGATTGGCTGATAAGCTCTGTCACCTGTTTCAGATGCAGATGTTGCTGTTATAAACTGACGAGCTGTTTTGTCAGTAAGAGCTACAGCTGAATCAGGAGTAAGAGGTGTTGCACTTGCGCCGAATGCATCTGTAATAGCTGTTACGGCTCTGTCAAGTGTGTCACCGGTAAGGTCAGCATCTCTATAGTTGTTAAGTACATTCTTTATTTCAGTGAGCTTTGCACTGATTGTATTTGTGCTGCTTGTATCAGCAACAATAAATTTGAACTGGCCTGTAGTGGTATCACCATTATCGCTATAGAAAGCAATATTAGCTGTTACATTTGTTGCAGGAACATTTGTAGAGCCATCATATGTGAGGAATCTTCCGTATGTACCGCTACGTGCCGGAATATCTGCAATCTTTGGATGGTTAACATAGAAACCGTCAACAGGGCCTCTCATTGAAACTGTATCAAAGAGTGTTATGAAAGAATAATTGCCGTTTGTCTTTAAGTACATATACTCAATCTCGCCTCTCTCATTCTGATGATAAGCAGCAATGATGCCATTATCAACAGCCTGCTGGAGAGTATAAGCGATATGAGTTCTTGTTACGAACTGGTCAAACTTACCTTCGTTGTTAGCATCCTTAATGAATGCTTCTCTTGCGGCATCAACCTCAGCTTCGGTTTTACCGTTGTTCCAGGTATTACCGCCGTCTGTTGAATAGTCGTAAGTGCCAATTAAGAGAAGGTTTCCTGTTGCCTTGTCGAATACAGGGATTGGGTTAGCAGAGCCAACTGTTACGTTTGTTTTTGTATTATCATCGTAAACGGTAGCATTATCAAAGTAGTACATACTCTCAAGTGTACGTGATCTGTTACTAGTACCGCCTGTTCTTATATTCTTTACTAAAATACCATAGTCATTAACTGCTGAAAGATTATCTGTACCGAGAACTACAGACTCAGGATAGTTAGCTATGAGTACTGTAGTTGTAGTTCCGCTTTTAACACTTGAAAAACGTGCAGTTGACTTTGTATATAAGCCACTACCATCAACGTTGATGGTCTGATTAGCCGTCTCTGTTTCACCGTTTTGTGGGAACCAATATATACCATTGCCGCTTCTGGAGTAGATTACGTCTGACCAACCCTTTGCGATTGACATATACTGATAGTCACGTGCTTTAAGGTTTGTATGGATTGGCTGTGCATCTGCAGCATTTGATGCATAAACATCATAAGTAATTGTAACTGTGTTTACGCAACCATCCGTATCATCAGCCTTAGCATAGTATGAATGTGTATTCAAAGTAACTGATTCGCCGGGTGCAATAAATTTGTTTGTGTCCGGATTATCAATTGCTAATGCTGTACTTGGACCTGTAAGTGTTGCAGACTTAATCTTTACAAAGTAACGAGGAAGCTGCTTAACAGTATTTTCCATACCATCAACATAAGCAAGGTTCAAGCCATAACACTCATTTGTAAATGTTACTGATGAAGTTTTATCAACACCTGTAGAACATCCTGTGAAGATATTATCCTTAAATGTTACTGATGAAAGCTTAAATGTGTTCTCAGCAATTGAAGGAACAAGTGGGAAGAAGCTGTTTACAGATGTAACAGCAAACATTAAGCCCGGAATGAGTGTATCCGGATACTTGCCCTTGTCGTAGAATCCGTAATCTTTTCCTACAGTCTTAGAAGCATAGCCTGCGAACTCAATGAAATTCTGAAGCCATCCGATAACTGCAGGTGAAAGAGTACCCTTATGAAGTAAATCATCGAAAGGATGCTCTGACTTTCTTGCCGGGAACGGAGCTTCGCCCTGACCAGCGTAACGTGGGCCGAATAAAGCATTAATGAAATCATATACGAAATCGTATACTACATTAATGATAGGATCTGACTGAATCGGAGAAGCAGTGATGAACTTAAGAATTCTGTAAATGAAGTTTGAACCGCCGTTAAGACCTGATGTGTGCTTTCCGCCGAAATCAAGCATACCGAGAACGATATCATTCCAGATAAGTTCTTCTGAATTGAAGTTACCCTTTCCTGTACCCTGGAATACGCCAAGAACAGGAAGAAGCTTATTTGCAATTAAATCAACATTCTGCCAGATAGTATTGCTGTTTTTAACAAGGCTCTTACCATTTGTATCACAAACAGCAAAAAGTGATGCAATACCTAAAGCATTGCCATCTTTCTTATCAGCAGCCTTGAACTGGTAGTTATCTGCATAATAGCAGATTACTGAGTTAAGGAGCTCAAGAAGAGTAGCAGAATCATTTACAGGCTTATCCTCAACTCTCCACTCATTGCCGTTCTTGTCTGTAACAGGAACATAACCATCCATTACATAAACAACAGCGTCACGAGCCATAGGAAGAATTGTACCTTCTAATGTTGCTACAAAATACTCATTACCGTTTGAATCTGTCTTGATTTCTGCAAGAACATTGTAGTCCTTATCAGGAAGGATATATGAGAGATACTCTCTCAAGCAGAGGAATGCAATTGATTCAAGATCTGTACATCTATCCCAATCCTCCGGATGAATCATCTCGTCAAGTCTGTTGCCGAGATTTACATTACCTATGCAAGAAATGAAGAGCGGAACAATAGCTGCTTCGAGATTATCTTCTGTAAGTTTAGCGCTTGTACCATTCTTGGTGTAGAATGCCTTAAGAATGTTCTCATCAGCTGCATCTGCAACATACTGAACAAGGTTAAGTGCATTACCAACAAGTGTTCTTGCAATTGACTTAACAGCTGCATCATCAATTGTAGTGAACTTAGCTGTCGGAGTCATGTCAGGACGGCTTGTATTACCAATATTGGCACTGTCAGGGAAAAGATCCTTAACAATTGCAATAAGGCAGTTATTGAAGCCTGCTACCAAAGAATTGTAGCTTGCAAACTCGTTCTTAAAGAATTCATCCAAGTTTGGTGTGCCGAGCTGTGAAAGATAAAGGTTGATAGGACCTGTCTTCATGCCGGCATATTCTTCTGTATTAGCAAAGTAGTAATCAACAAGTGGGCTGTATCTGAGCTTATTGAAAATCTTGTTTGACTCAATATCCTTCCATGAGCCTGTTGACTCCTCGGAAGCTGTACGCTCATGATCTAAATTGTACTGTACCCAAGAAAGGAACTCTTCAGCTGAAGTAGCGTCATAGCTCTCATAAACAGCTTCTGCCCAAGCTTCTACATTAGCAGCAGAATACATTGCAGCCGGATTGCTTACATCCCAACCGCCATCAATGTTCTCTGATGCCCAGTAGAAATAAGCATTATCAAAATTCGAACCGTGACCACGGTCAACATCATAGTTAACGTGTACGAGCTTAGCTGTGTCCTTAAGAACTGTGCTCCAGCCCATTTTAAGAGCCTGATATCCGAAATCGGCAATATTGTCACTCTTTGTAAGCTGAATCATATCAGTATCTGCTGTAGCATGACCGTCCTTATCCGGATTGCCGTAAGCAAAGAGGAGAATATTGTTCTCCATACCCTTTTCTTTTGAATAGATAAGGTCGCCGTCGTAGTTAAGTGATTCAGCAGCATCCTTATAGTTCATGCCGGTAGCACTCATCTTCTGCTCAATTGCTACTCTTCTTGTTCCGGATGTTGTTCCGTCAGCATATGTAACATAAACGCTAATTTTATCAAGAAGCTCAACAGTCATCTTCTCAAGAAGAACATCGTCATATACAAATGATGATGGATTAGCAGTGTATGCCTCTTTTTCTGCATCTGAGAACCACTCTGTGTAGTTGAACAATAATGATTTAACTATATTGTAAACAAAATCATCCTTCGCTGCTGCCTCGTCAACACCCAGCATTCCGCCAAGCATACTATAAATATTGAGCGGAATTACACCTAATGACAATGAACCGCGGAGAAGGTTACCTACGATAAGATCGTTATTATTGTAGATAATACCAAGTATACCTCTGATGATATCACATGAAGATGTATTGCTTCTTGACATACCGTCAACTGATCTGAGGTTAACAGATGTAATTATACCAAGACTAATACCAAAAGCGTTTGCTGCACCGATAAGCGGACCGTCAAGCAAATCCTGAGCACTATTGAGTGTATGCAAAAGCTCATCAATGCTTCCAAGTCTTACATCAACCTTTTGACCTAAGATATTAACCTGTCTGTTTGAAAGATCCCAGCTAATAAGAGAACTGATGTCTTTGTTGCTATTAACCATATTAGCAATCTGAGGCTCTAATTCTCTAAGTGCAGGAAGATAACTGTCTGCAAGGTCGAGAAGTGCAGTAGCAACCTGCTCGTCGGAAAGGATATTCCAAGCAAGGTCGTTATACTCAATTGCTTCATCATATCTTGCCTGAGTTGAATCAGCACCTAAAGCTGTGATAACGCCTGAGAAGCATGTCAGTCCCATAACGATTGCCATAAATAAAGCAAGCAGCTTATGGGAAAACTTTTTAGCTTTAGTTTCCATATGAAACTTTTTACCTCCTTTGTGTTTAGTGGAGAAGAATTCTCCAAAATTTTAAATTGAAATATCTAAATTTCAGTGTTTGCATTCAGCAGCCTTGATATTGATATCACACGTTCTCTGACCCATCAGTTAAAACTGATTTAGAATGGGTTTTAACCATGCACAAATTAAGTGTACATCGTTAAAACTATCAAAAAGGTGCAAAATGCCCTATAAACACATCTCGATTATCTCATCTTTCTTTTTAAAAGTCAATACTGCTATAAGATAAAGAACAAATTTGGCGAAATGTCCAAAAACGTTTTAAAATTTTAGTTAGTTCGTACATGAAAATTAACAGAAATTTTACAAATAATTTCATATTTGTTAAAATTTTCATTGTTTTTTTGTGTGTGAAAAGTATTTACACTTTACATCAAAACAATCTCTGTAATGGCGAAACACTTTACGAAAAATGCTCGTTTTTCTCGTACATATGTTTGTTTTGTTTACCTGTTTTCATTACAAAAACAGTTCAAAAAACGGACAAAAAATTATGTGACAAAATTGTGCATAAAATTGGAATATTTAACAATTTATTCAAACTTTAAAAAAAGGTGTTGACTTATTTCTTATAATTTGCTATAAATAAATTGTATTTGTTCGTACGTGCGTGGGATAGTGCGCCCAAAAACCAGTATTATTGTGAATAATTCATGAATACTGTTCATTTTTCGGCAACACCTACCCTGTACGTAAATTTAAACGGCAAGTTCGTTAAATCATATGGTAAAGGAGAGATTTATATGAAAACGAGCAAAAAACTACTTAGCTTCTTCTTAGCGGTAGTAATGGTTGTAACCACGTGCTCAGTTGGCTTTACTGCTTTTGCACAAGACAACAAAAACAGCATTTGGTCGACCTCGAGTGAAGCTGAAGACGCCTTCAACACACTCAACGGCTTGGCAGATGAATTTTTGCCCGGCGCACTCATGGGCATAGATCTCGTAGCTAACGGTGTTTACGAGAAATATGCTAAAGAACTTGGTAAGAGTGCAAGCACCCTTACCGATGAAGAAAAGGCAGATATTGCTGCAAAGGCAACCCTTAAGGATATTCTTGCAGTACTTCAGCCTACACTTCTTAACGCCCTTAGCGGAACAAGTCAGCAGGCTTATGTTGATGATGTTCTCAAACACAACGCTTATGGTGACGCAAAATACTATGACTACCTTCTCAAGTATGTCACAAGATACACCACTAACGAAGATGGTGACCGTGTTCTTGAATACCTTACATACGAGAAGGACGAGGATGGTAACTATAAGCTTGATGAAAACGGCAACAGAATTGAAAAGTATGTTGCTAATCCGGACAATAGCGAAAAGGTTCTTGATGAGAGCTCAATGACATTCTTTACACTCTACGCTCTTTGTGTCGAGTACAAAGATAATAGGGATCTCAGCAAAGACACCAGAGACACTCTTGAGGATTGGTACAACAAATTAGATGAAATTGCCAACCTCCAGATTAAGGATGACCTTGCTGACCTGATGCAAAAATACAAGGTTTCATTCGAAGATGAAGGTTATGAGTTTGCAACATCTTATCTTTATGAATTCGAGCAGTTCTTCACCGATGAATATGTAGAAACAGAGTTTACTGATGAAGAAAAATCACTGCTTGCATCTGCTTGTGAAAAGTATAACACAGATCTTAAAGCATATAATTTCGATGCAAATATTGATAGCTTTGCAGAGCTTGCATACTATGGATTCGGTGCTGGTCGTTCGGAAAAATATTTACACGCTTATTACGAGCTTATCAAATTAGCGGGCGGCACATTTGCCGTACAGGGTGATTACGATTTGCTCGACCAGGGCGCGGAATATCCATATAACATTCCGAATGCAAAGCTTGATACTGACGCAGATTTTGATGTATTGCGTGAGGAAGTTTTATTCCAGTCTGCAATTGCAAAGTATGACCTTGACCCGGATAATCTCGTACTCAATGATAAGTCAATCACAAGAGAAGATCTTATCACTTATCTCTTTTCAGATTTATTTGGCTATGAGAAAGAAGAATTAGACAAAGGTGTAGTTCTTTCTCCGGATGAGTATGATTATATGGTGTCATATTCCAAATGGGCAGTTATTGAAAAGCTTATCGAGTTCGTAATGCCTAATTTTAAAAACGACATTATTACCGGTCTTGTAATCACATACAGCGACGAGGTAAACACCGCAAATGATCTTATTGATATCCTCAATAGTCGTTTGCCGGGTGCTGATGATGACGGTAATATTCTTACTGTTGATGAAATAAAAGAAATCGCTTCTTTCATCAAAACAGTAGGTACAACTGATTTTGGCTATGTAGGCAGCTTGTTCAAAAACGGCAGCTACTCCGGAGTTGACGTTCTTGGCGGTTTTGAAGTAAATCCTGTCCTTCCTGAAAACATTAGAAATACATATTTCTCAGAATATGTATCATTGATGTGCACAAAAAACGATGACAGACGTAAACCATATGTTAAGGATTTCTATACAGCATTCTTTAGCGAAATGGATAACAACTATAATTCCTATTTCCTGCTTGACGGAACCCCTGTTCCAACCGGAAATAACGCTACAGAGCTTATCAGATATCCTGAATCAAACCTTGCAGTTCTCAACTACAATGACGGTGCAACATATGATCTTGATACAATCAATGTAGTTGTTGCCGATTCTATTGATTATGCTTATGCAAGAGCTGCTGCAGATCTTCTCGGTGTTGACACATTAAAACTCAACGACGATACAGGTGTTGATGGAACTGTATTCGATTATAAGGAATTCCTTGATTCTCAAATAGCTCCTACACCTGCTAAGGTTGTCCTTACCGATGACCAGCTTGACATCCTTTATGCTGACTATAGTCTCGATAACGAGATAGGTACAGAGATTCTTAATTATGTTTTAAATAATACTATTGTTAGTCTTCTTGAAAACGATATGGTAAGCGGCATTATTACCGGCGTTCTTGGTGACGTTGATCTTGTAGCTGCTATTAAGGATATTTGGGAAAGACTTTGTGACTCACCTGTCGGCACAGTATTTGAGCTTCTTCCTGTTCTCGTAGTCGTTGTTGACCAGATTCTTCTTCCGGTACTTTTCAACGCCGAGGGAGATGCATTTAACGGAAAGATTTTACCGATGCTCGGTATTGTAGACGGTTTGCTCGGCGGTATTTTACCTGCACTCACAATCGACGAGGGTTCTTATATCGGTATTAATCAGATTGGTTGGGATTTGAATACACTTCTTCCTAATCTTATGAATTGGCTGTTTGACGGTAAAATGCAGAGGGCATCACTTACTACGACGGCAGCACAAAGAACTTAATGACAAAAGATGAAAACAAAAATTCTGTTGTTGCTGTTTTCAATAGTACAAACTATGGCTCTATAGATTTTAATCATTATAATGTAGCTGACAGAAGCGGTAATGCTCTTACAGCTGTAACAGATGACAATGGTAATGTTTCATACTCATACTTAAATAAGTCATACGCTGATTTAGCGGCTCTTTTTGCTGATTATGATGCTGCTGAGTTTGTATGCTCAGTAACATACAGCAGTGATGTTCCTTACCTTACAGGTATTTACATCGCTGACCAGGCACTCAAGAATGCTAAGATTTCAGACCTTGGTGCTCTCTTATCAGGTGTTGCAGGCAGTACAGTAGGTCCTATCCTCGGTGAGGTTGTTACCGAGCTTGCAGTTTTATTCAGAGCATCTGTTAACGAGTTCGTTAATTCTGACCTTGTAAATCAAAAGCGCGTTAGTGATAGCGGAACTGTTTTTGCAGGTCTCAACAACGTTTTTGTAGCTCTTCCACAGCTCCTTGATATAATGGAAAACCTTGCTGCTGATAAGTATGGCGTAGCAAAGGATGCTTGGACATACTGCTATGATGGTAAGATTTATACAAACGATGCAGGCAGCACCTGCAATAAGGTAATTGAAGATATTAAAGCTTTCGCAGGCAGCAACGATTCTGACAGAGCAGTTGATATTCTCGACTGGTTTGCAGATTTGTTTGTAGGCGATTGGCTCAATGCAATCTTCAGCCTTCTTAACAATGTTGTTTCAACTGAAAACGAAATAACAAAGAATATCCCAATCGTTACAGGTCTTCTTGATGCACTTGGCGGCTTCGGAGAGGAAAGTATCCTTACCGATATCTTCAACGGTGTATTCCAGATTGACCGTGAAAGCAAATATTCATTCACCTTTGAAAAACGTGAAAACGGTTTAACCGGTCTTTCAAAGAACAATGCTTATTTCTTAATTTCAAATATCACAACACTTATTGAGGTTGTTACAAACTTAGTTGATAAATTCGGCGGCAGCAATGGCTCTGATGATAACAACAATGACAACAACAATAATAACGATAGCAATACTGAATCAAAGGTATATGCTACAAAGGCAGCTAAGCCTTCAAATGCAGATAAGAATAATTATTCAGATGCTGAATTAAGCAATGCTTCAGATCTTATCAATAATTTCGATAAGATGATTTCTTCTCTCCTTGCTGACAGCACTCTTAACGGATTTAATTTAAGCAAAACCGATAATATCCTTGCAAGCGTAGTTACCTTCTTCTCAAACTACATGGGTAACGATTGCTTCACAGATATCGGCAAGCTCCTTAATTCTTACACATATTACATTACCGGTTCAGAGACACATACTCCTGACGGCAATGGCAATGTTGATGCTAAGAAGGTTTACACAAACGAATCATTAACAGGTCTTGTTGTTGAAACCTTCCTGTTAATCGAAAGCCTTGTAGAGAATCTTTTAGCTGATTATGGCGATGTTTATACATTAGATAACGGCAATAAGGCTCAGTACAATCTCCTTGTTGAGGCTCTTGAGGGTCTTATCTCACCTGATGCAATCGGTGTAAGACTTGAAGGCTATGACAAGGTACAGAAGAAGCTTGCAGACTATAACTGCTGGCACAATGCAGCAGCTCAGACCTCAAGAGGCGATTACAAGATTAAGCTTGACTGGGGTATCAAGGCTGGTGATAAGGATGCCTTCTACGATGGTCTTTCAGCTTCATTAAGACTTATTACTTCAATTCTCAGTGTTGTTCTTATCAACACAGGCTGGTATGAAACAGTTGTTTCTCCTCTCCTTGATGCTTTCTGCACAAAGAACGGCATTAAGATTGATACACCTGCTCAGTTCGCAGCTCTTAAGAATGGTTACCATGATGAGGTTCTCCTCGGTATCATCAGACCTGTATCTGAGTGGTTCAACAGCTTCCTTGCAAAACCGGCTACAACCTTGATCAGATCACTTCAGGGTATAGCGGGTATTCTTGATGACAAGAACGGTGCAACAATCGCATCTATCCTTAAGGGTGCAATTACACCGCTTGCTAATGAGGTTAACGGTTTAGGTAATATATTCGGACTTAAGAGTGACAAGTTAGGTGCAGCATCACCTACACTTAAGAGCTTACTTGGTACAGTAGCAAATATGCTGCTCAAGTTCGCTAATCCAAGCAACTTAGTACCTGGTGTAACAATTTCAGGCGCTAACATTATTCCTCTTGTTAATGGTTTACTCGCTAATTATGGAATCACTCTCAGACAGTTCAACTGGAACAAGTTCAGTAACTTTAAGAATCCGGCAGCTGCGCTTGTTTATATCCTTGATTATGTATTTGAGTTTGTTTTAGATAATGATAATCTTGAAGCAATTGCTAAGCTTATCGGCAATGATACATTAACAACAATTATTGATGTAATTAAGAACTTCGGTTTAACTTCAAGAGATATCTTAGCTGTTCTTGACAGAATTCTTGAAGCAACAGACAGTCCGGCACTTGCTTACTGGACCTTCTCAAGATACTTACAGGAAATGAAGTTCAACGGCTTCTATTATCCTGCGGGCATCACAGCTGATATGGCTAACAGAGGTGTTGAGCAGCTTGACCAGCTTGTAGCAGGTCTCTTCCCTCTCCTCAGTTCATTCGGCGTGGATATTGGTAACAGCCTTGAAGATGTACTTGATAACAAGTTATTCACTAACGAGTTAGTTACAAAGGCTATCGCAGGAATTTATGGTGGAATTGAAGGAGATGCAACCATTAATATGGTTATGAATCTTCTCGGAATTCCAACATCAACTGCAGATGTTGCTAAACTCCTTACAGACAGCAGCTACGGTGCAACCTACACTGCAGCAGCTAATGCTATTAAAGCATCAACTTGGGAAAACATTAAGAACAATCCTAAGAGCGTAAACTGGGGCTTCACAGACGGCTCAGACAAGGCTCAGCAGGGCTTTGTAAATGCTCTTGCAGCTGTTTTCCGTCCATTCTATAATATACTCAATGTATTCCTTAATGAAGGTGCTCTTCAGCTTGATGACATTGCTTATGATGCAATTTGTTCAATCAACATTCCTGTAAGTCAGCTTTACATTGATCTTTCAATGCCGTCTGTAGAA
The DNA here is from genome assembly GCA_029059925.1 of Eubacterium sp. Classification (GTDB taxonomy): domain Bacteria; phylum Bacillota; class Clostridia; order Oscillospirales; family Acutalibacteraceae; genus Eubacterium_R. The sequence goes on from JAIDVA010000385.1 coordinate 17,550, forward strand.
GAGCCTGACAAGACACCTATTAGACTCAGAATAGAATATGCTATGAGCAACGGTGTTCTCGTTCTCAACTTCAGAGAAAATCCTGACAACCGTCAGCTTTCAAGAACATCTTCTCTCCAGCTTGACTTCAAGTCAATTAAGAATCTTGACGATCTCAAGATTATGGGCACAAACGGCTTCAACAGCTTTGCTATTCCTCTTCTTGAGGCATTCCAGTGCTCAGATATTCAGACCTATGCTCAGTATCAGAATGCTGTAGCAAATGCTAAGGATAACCTCCTTCTTGGTATCCTTAATCCGCTGATTGGCGATACAGACGGCTCATTCCTCAACAAACTTGTTGAAAGCCCTGTAGACGGTCTCACAAAGCTTCTTCCAAATGTTGCTATGTATCTTGAGGCTCACAGCCTGTTCCAGCTTATCTTCAACCTTCTTGCTCCTGTAACAGATATGATCAGTCTTACAGGACAGAATGCAGTCGATGTAGTTGATGTGGCTGACTACCTCCTTCAGGAATATGCAGACAAATCACTGGTTGATGTATTCAATATACTTTTGAATCCGCTTGTTGACTTTATTCTCCAAAAGGTTTTAGAAGGTAAAGACATTAAGCTTTCACTTACTCTTCCTTCAATGGATCCATATGCACTTATGGGACTCGGCGAAGAGGTTACTTACACAAGTAAGGCAACAGGTGCTGACGGCGAATTCCTCACAGGTAAGATGGTCGGCAACATTGATCAGGGTAAGGTACTTGTTACAGTCCTCAGATATGTTGCAAACATACTTATTGATAACACCAGTGAACTCAAAGAGCTTATCGGCAGCATTGACAAAATTAAAGACAGCGACAAAGCTGATATGATTATGTCAATCATCAACAGCGTATTCAACACAATCGCTAATGCTTCGGCTGATCAGATTGTAGCCGCTATATTCTACTTACTTGCAGGTACTCCACAGAATGCTTTCTGGGATTACACAAAGTATAAGACCGGCACATACACCTTCACATATCCTGAAAGTGTAGACACAGAATTCCTCAAGCAGCTTCCTCCAATGCTCGATGGCTTGATTGGCGGACTTGCTGATCTTAACGAATTAATCGGCAAGGCTCTCTTCAAGGATGAGCTCATCACAAAGCTTGCTAAGGGACTCTATGGCGCTATCGAGGGTGTTAAGATTAACGATAACTTAAATCTTACTCAGCTCCTCGGACAGACAGATATTGATTTCTCAACAGAGAATGTTGCAAAGCTTCTCGTTGATGAAAAGTATGGACAGAAGTTCACAAGCGCATCTGCAACAATCGCTGCTGCAGGCTCTTGGAAGAATGTAAATGAAAACGCACTCAAGTGGGGCGTAACAGACAGAGACAGCTTCTTCCACGCACTCGTTGCTGTACTTCGTCCTCTCTATGGTGTACTTGATGTACTTCTTAATGACGCTTACCTTGGTCTGTTTGACCTTGTAAGAATTCCTGGCTCAAACGGTTACACATCATCAATCGTTCCGCTTATGGAAGCATTCTCAATGTACAACATCAAGACACAGTATCAGTACAGACAGGATATCAACAAAGAGTATGACGCAATCCTCCTTGACATCATCAATCCTCTTTGGGATTTAGTTGAGGACGTTCTCAATGCTCCGCTTCAGACAATCGCAGCAATTGTTCCAAACCTTGCACTCTTCATTGGTAACAATGGACTTTGCCAGATTTTCGACAACTTGCTCACTCCTATCTCAGCACTTGTTGATTCTATCAGACCTATAGTTGATCTTAATGATCTTCTTCCAACTCTCTTTGATGCACTTGACTTTGATCTCAACAGTCTCCTTGCAAAGGTTGGTGTAAAGAACTTCACACTTGATCTCTACGATATCAACAAGACATTAATGCCGCTTCTCGGTGCAAATTCAATTATCCCGCTTCTTAATGCAGTTCTCGGAATCATTAAGGTTGGCGGCAGTCCACTCGGCATTAAGCTCAATGCTGTTGATTGGTTACAGCTTGCAAGCCATGGTACAACTATCGTAGCATCTTCACAGGCTGCAACTTACGGTTCAAGAGTATTTGTTCAGGGTGATTCTTCAGAAACATTAATTGCTGTTCTCAGATATCTGATTGAAACAATTAATGCAGGCGACAACTTTGATAAGATTTCAAATCTTATCGGCGGTCTCCTCGGTGATGGTTCTGACGAAAACATGACAAATATGATTACTCAGGTATTGGGTATGCTTCAGAACGATACTGACTTGGTTATCGCAGACCTTGTTGGTCTCCTTGAAACTCTTGCTTAATTCATAAATTGAATTAAAGTAAATAAACAAAGTCGGCAGAGAAATCTGCCGACTTTTTGTTTTGTATAAATTAAATTATTGTTTATATTAGGATGTTACACACCCTAATAA
>JAIDVA010000386.1 GCA_029059925.1 Eubacterium sp.
TTGTTTACTTCCTTATATGCTCTATCAAATTCAAAATTCAAATTTTCAAATTTTGTTTTAGCATCTGAATTTGTTTCGTTAGTAATTGATAATTCAACTGTATCATTTAATTTATTACTTAATAAAAGCAAATTATCTTTAACATCAGTATTACTTGCATTTGAAAAGATAAAAGAATTAATTTTTGTATAAACATACAATCTAAATGTTGAAGAAAGCTCTGCGTCTTCTGTTTCGTCAATAATTTCAATATACTTTTCAACACATTCCGCAATAGAATCAGTATAACTAGACTCTCCGGCAATACCCATATTATTTGAACTGTTTTGGGTTATATTATTAGATTTTTCAATGCATTCTGTAAGCTTAGTAAGAATCGATACTATTTCAGGTATTTTTTCTCCGTTACCAAGAAAACCTGTTGCAATTCCTTGCTCAAAACCATCCATTATATCCTTAACATTGTCGTCAACCATTTCCTTCTCTATGTCAGGATGCATCTCAATATAGTTATTAATATTATCCAAAATAGTTTTAGCTTTTTTTGTATCCTGAGAATCATCAAAAATAAATGATAACGCATTTAAAGTTGAAGCGTAAACGGCAATATTGCTATTGTCAACCTGTGTTAAATACTTCGAGAACTCTGTTGCATCTTCTTTAAATATATTATAGGAATTAAAACACTCTGATTTTCCTTCATCGCCGGTATTTAACGTTGATAAGTTATATTTATTATTTAACGAATATATATATACAGAATAAGCTGCAAATGATTTTGCATCAGGATAACGTTCGTTGGTCAACATCTTGATTTTATCAATATTATCTTCAATCGAATTTAAATCTTCAGCAATACTGATATAATCATCGTTTCCATTCATAAGTGATGAATATGTATAACTTATATCCGTTAAATAGCTATCAATAGTATCAGCTTTTCTGTTATTGAATATAAATGAAAATGTTCCGCATAAAATTGCAAAAACTAAAGATAATGATATAAATGAAGTGAAAGCAGCTATTTTCTTTTTTAACATCAAACGATAATCATTTGTTAGCTTTTCAACATTTTCAAGATCATATCTCAATTCAGCGCAAGTTTGATAACGCAAATTAGCATCTTGTTTTAAACATTTTTCAATGATATATTCTAAACCTTCGGTTTTTTTTGAAGCCTTTCCGGTAACAAGCCTTAGCCTTTTAAAACCTACATGACGCCTTGGATCCATTCCTGTAAGTAAATGGTGCATAGTAGCACCAATACTATATATGTCGGATCTTCCATCTAACTTCATTCCAGGAATAGATTGTTCAGGTGAAGCATAACCGGGAGTACCAATGCATTTTGTACCTTCAGCATCCTTTTCAACAAGCTCTTTTGCAATACCGAGATCTAATACCTTGATGCTATTTTTGGGTTCCGGTTGAAGAATAATATTTGCCGGTTTAATATCTCGGTGGACAATAGCAGGCTTTCTTGTATGCAGGTATTCAAGAGCATCGCACAACTGAATTGCCCAATCAATAACATCTTCTTCCGACTGCCTGCCGGAAAGTTTCACGGTGCTTTCCAGTGATTCACCTTCAACATAGTCCATTACAACATAGATAGTATTCCCTTTTTCAAGAATATCAACGATTCTCGGAAAAGATGGATGATTAAGTTTTTTCATCAAATTGGCTTCTGTCATTAAGCTTTGAACAACTAATTGATTTTGCTGGTTATTAGCATTTTTCTTAACCTCTTTAACTGCCCATTGCTTATTTAATCTGGTATCCGTAGCAAGATAGACATAGGACATTCCACCCCTGCCAATCTCTTTAAGTATTTCATATTTTCCTTCTAAAATAGTTCCCGGTTTCGTCATAATCTTCTCCGTTATATAGCTTTAATTAGTATTGATGAAATATTGTCTTTTTCTCCTCTTTGCTTATTCAGTTCAGTTAAATCAATAAGCGTGGTTTTCATTATTGTTTCATCAAGTAATACTGAAGATTTTAAAACACCTAATAGTTCCTTTGGTAATACTTCGTGTCTAAAACCATCCGAGCAAAGCAATAAAACCGTGCCAGAATGTAAATCCATTTCAAAAAAATCCGGCTTAACTGTAGGTGAAGCACCAATACATTGCAAAAGCGTGCTTTTACGAGGATCATTCTTTGCTTGCTCTGCTGTCAATTTACCTTCTTGTAATTCTTTTTCCACTACAGTATGGTCCTTCGTTATTTGTTTAATATCATCTTGAAAATAATAACACCTTGAATCACCAACATTGCATACCATCAAATGATCATTCACGCAAAGTACAGCAACAATTGTAGTGCCTAATTGAACATTATGCTTTTCGCCATATGTAGACATTTTTTCATTCAAATATAAAATATTCTTTTTCCATTCATTGGCTATATCTTTAAAGACTATTTCATCCTGCAATCTTTGCGGTAATACATTTTCAAACCAAGAAGAAAAATATTCGATTACCGTTTTGCTGGCAAGTTCACCTTTAGAAAGTCCGCCAAGTCCATCACAAACAATCGCCAACACTACTTCTCCGGCTGTAGATTGTGCCACCTTTAAACATAAACTGTCCTGATTAACTTTTTTCACAGTACCAATATCACTATGAATTGCAGTTAAAAAATGCATATTAACACCTTCACCTTATACTAAATATAAATTCTTCATTTGAAAGAATGAATCTACTACCAGAAAACAACCGATATCTTGTATTGGGAATTGCCTGCACGCCCTCAAAATATGAATTATTTGACGAATTATTATCCATAATATAAAAACAACCATCATCACCAAGTTCAATTACAGCATGGATTCTGCTAATTGTCGAATTATCTCCAACATAAAAATCAGCAGTTTTGGAACTACCAATTTTAAAAGAACTCTCTGTTATATTAACTGCTTGATTAGTCCTCGTACAAATTATTTCAACCTTAACATTTCCAGACAAAATTGTTGTGCTTTCATCATCCATTGAATTATATAACAATTGGGTTACATCATTATCTGATGCAAGCTCACTTGATAAAAGTACAGTATCTGGTAAATATTTTTCTTCACTATTTCTCAAAATATATCCACCTAAAAAGGATTAAGTATTGCGTAGAACTGCGAGTTCTATAACAAAAAGACGGAAGTCCTTGAAACATGGGACTTCCGTTAACTTTTGACCAGAATTTTTGACCATAAATGGAAAACAATCAGGCTATTAAATTATTAAGTTTTTCAATCTGCAATTTCTTTAACTCCATAGATGAATGGACATAGGTGTTCAGTGTAACAGATACATTTGAATGCCCCATAAATTCACTAAGCGATTTTACATCCACACCGCATTCAATACATCTGGTCGCAAATGAATGCCTTAAAGCATGATAATTAATATCCCTAATACCGGCATTTTTGAGAATTTTGTGATAACGATATTCAAAAGTTCTTTTATTAACAAAATTCATTTTGTCTGAAATCACATACGATGAATTGCTTAGTTTTCTCATTTTCAAAAGCGGAATAAAAAGCTTATTATATATCGGAATATCTCTGATTGATGCATCTGTTTTTGCTGGCCCGATTTCGTCATAACTTTTGCCATTAGAACCTTTGACTCTGATTACAGTTGATCTGACTTTGATGATGCGATTTTCAAAATCAATATCGCTCCAGCGCAGAGCACAAACCTCTCCGATACGCAGTCCTGCATAAAGAGAAATATATATCCCGAGTGTTGTAAAATCAAGGTTATTTAGAATATAATGCTCAAGCAAATTTTGTTCTGTATTTGACAGAATCTGCAGTTCGTGTTTTGTTTGCTTTGGTAAATGAACATCCAAATTTGTCATAAAAACAAACTGCTCTTTTATACCGAGTTCTAAAGCAGATTTCATAATAATCGCCATAGTTCTGACATACGAATTTGACAAACTCTTAATTTTACTGTCAATAAATTTATTAATCATTGCAGATGAAATTTTATTGAGTTTAACCTTTCCCAATTCTGGTACAATATGTTTTTCAATCAGAAATTCATATTTATCTTGTGTGGTTTGTTTGTTTTTAGGACTATTGAATTCAAGCCAGTAATAGAGCAAATCTCCGAAAGTATTTACCGTATTCGATTTTTGAAGATTCGAATTATTGCTTTTAGCAATCTCCAATTTTCGCCTGACCTCTGAATAAGTCTTACTGTAAACCGATTTATATATTGCCTTCCCATATTCACTATAGGAAGAAATATATCTGCCCTCCCATCTGCCGTCCTTTCTTTTAAAAATGTTTTCGCCATGTCTTGGCATATATTTCACACTCCTTTATGTAATATCCGTTGAAATGGCGACCACATTTTTGACCAGAAATAGCAATGCAGTCTTGTCAGTATTCAATATTTTGTCAATTTATTACTGAATTGTTACTAAAAATGACTAACCCTTATTGACATATTATATAATTATATGATAAAATACGACAGAACAGTGAGATATTATATGCGTTTAGAACTCGCAGTTCTACGCAATACTACACAATATATAAGTGTTAGATTTGTTGAATAGTAACTTGAAAAAGTTGAAAGTTCAAGTCATTTTTCAAAAGTGTATATTTTATAAGCAAAAATGCAGCACATTCAAAACGAATGCACTGCATTTTTTATTTATTCTCTTTTTCATATTTCCTCATAAACAGCAATAATTTTCTCCAATATTTATAATGTGGTTTAGCTTGTCCGAGTTCCCATAATTGCAAAGCGTTTATTGATATACCTGTTAGATTTGATAATTCAACTCTCGTTAAATTATACTTTTTTCTGAAATTTTTGATTTTGGTCGGATTGTACAAATTGACTGATGGATTTATGGTTGCTTTGACGAAGTTTTTTGTGCTTTCAGCCATGGTAGTTGCCATAGTGTTGGTGGAGGTAATCTACCATTGCAAGGGGTCAGAGAATTTGTGATAATTGCAACCAAACGTTCACGCGGAGAGTCGATTATTCGACAGCCTGTTACACCTACAGCATTGCAGCCATAACCCATACAAGTTGTAAGTGCCTGTTTGCCGCATGCACCGCAGCATTCGAATGCCCCGTCAAGATTAAACGCTACTCGCGGAAGAATTCCGAAATCCTCAAGCAAGGCGAAAAGCGGGAAGAAAATTGCCATTGGCGGAAGCATTACCGCTACAACCCAAAGCAATACTCTGAGAACTCCATTGACAAGCAAACCAACGATTGTTTGTGAAACACCAATGCTTATAAGTGAATCAGCAAGCCATATTTCAAAGCTATCAAAGACATTGCGCAGGAAATCAGACGGATAATTTGAACCTGCTATTGTTAACCACAGCACAATTCCCAAAAGCAGCAGCATAACAGGAATTGACGTATATTTGCCAAGCAATATATCATCAAGTGCTTTTTCCCTGCGTTCCTTTTTTGACGGCAATGCCTTAACAATCTGCTCAGCTACGGAATTTGTTTTTTCAAAAATTGCCGTTGTAATTGCCTTTCCGTATTTATCACTGTTATAACCAAGCTGACTTAAATCATTTTTAGCTTTATTGAGATTGGCACGCAGAGAACCGTTGTGAAAAATATCCTCACCAAAATGTGCCTTAAATGAATTGTTAAAGCTTTCATCATTTTCAAGGAGTCTGAGTGCAAAAAAGCGCAGCTTTTTATTAGTATCAATCCGTCCTTTCAGTCCTCGCTGCACCTGATGTGCAGCACTTTCAATGGTGTTTGAATAAAACAGTATTTTAGATTCATTTTGCACAATATCATTTGCAACAAGATGCACCTGCTCAAGAAGCTCGTTAATCCCTTTTCCGCTGCGTGCAGTTGCCCTTATCACCGGTATTCCGAGAATTTGTGACAGCTTATTTTCATCAACAGCAATATTCTTTTTCTTTGCCTCATCCGTCAGATTAAGCAGAAGAACAGCCTTGTCGGTTACTTCAATAATTTGAAATACAAGATTCAGATTACGCAGTAAATTTGTTGCATCAACTACACAGACAACACAATCATAATCTTCAAAACAGAGATAGTCCCTTGCAAGCCGCTCCTCCTCGCTTGAGGAAAGCAGGCTGTATGTACCGGGCAAATCTATAAGCTCATAATCTGTAAACTTATAGTAATATCCGCCCTTTGCGATATCGACTGTCTTGCCGGTCCAGTTGCCTGTGTGCTGATGTGAGCCTGTAATTTCATTAAACACCGTGCTCTTACCAACATTCGGATTGCCCATTAAGAGTATTTTTTTCTTTTTCTTCACAAAACCACCCACACCTTATCAGCATCTTTTTTTCTGAGTGCAACCTTAAAGCCACGCAGATTATATGCAATAGGTGAACCAAAAGCACCTACGTTTATACAAGCTATATCCTGCCCTGCTATAAACCCTAAATCGAAAAGTCTTCTTGAAATTGAGCAGGTATCATCTATCTTCGTTATTGTAGCAGTTTGATTTTCCTTTAAATCAGATAACGTCATAAGATCACCTATGCCCATAATATGATAAAAAAATCATTAAGTGCACAATTAGACTATTGAAATATCAAAGCTTTAATGATAGAATAAAAAACGATAAAATTATTTTTTCTAAGAGGTAAAATTTATGGAAAAGCTTAAGTATTTTGTTAACGGAGAATTCAAGGACTCCAAGACTGATGTCTGGTATGACCTGCATAATCCGTCAACAGGTGAAATCACAGGTCAGGCACCATGCTGCACTAACGATGAGGTGCTTGAGGCTATTGAGGCTGCAAAGGCTGCATACCCTGCATGGAGAGCAACACCTGCAAGAAAAAGAACACAGATTCTTTACAAGGTAAGAGAGCTGCTGCTTGAACATATGGAAGAGCTTACAATGCTTGTTTGTGAAGAAAACGGCAAAACATGGGGCGAGGCTGAAGGTGATGTCGGCAAAGCACAGGAAGGCACAGAGCTTGCTATTCAAGCGCCTTCACTTATGATGGGCGAAAGCCTTATGGACGCATCAACAGGCTTCGATACAGTTAAATACCGTGAGCCTATGGGTGTATTTGCAGGTATTGTTCCTGTTAACTTCCCTGCTATGATTCCGTTTGGCTGGATGGCTCCTGTATGTCTTGCATGCGGCAACACAATGGTGCTCAAGGCTGCATCTCTCACACCAAGAACAGCTATGAGAATCGGCGAGCTTTACAAGGAGGCAGGTATTCCTGACGGTGTAATCAACATCGTAACCTGTTCAAGACATGAGATTGATACTATTCTTGAGCATCCTGATGTTAAGGGTATCACCTTCGTAGGTTCAACTCCTGTAGGTCTTAAGGTTTATGAAAAAGCAGCTGCAAACGGCAAGAGATGTCAGGCACTCTGCCAGGCTAAAAACCACGCACTTATCCTTGAGGATTGTGCACTTGAAAGAACCGTTGCAGGCGTTATCAACTCAGCTTACGGATGTGCAGGTCAGAGATGTATGGCACTTTCCTGCGTTGTCGTTCAGGAATCTATTGCTGACAAATTTGTCGCTGAGCTTAAGGCACAGGCACAGAACATCAACTGCGGTCCTGCATGGGATAAGTCAACACGTCTTGGCCCTATCACATATGAAAAGCACTACAAAGAGGTTCTCGCTGATATTCAGAAGGGTATCGATGAGGGTGCAACACTTGTACTTGACGGTCGCAATCCTGAATTGCCTGAGGGATATGAGAACGGCTACTTTGTTGGTCCTACAATCTTTGATAATGTAACTGAGGATATGACCATCGGCAGAGATGAGGTATTCGGTCCTGTACTTTGCGTCAAGAGATGCAAGGACTTTGATGAGGGTCTTGCTATTATGAATGCAAGCCCATATGCTAACGGCTCAGTTATCTATACACAGAGCGGTTACTATGCTCGTCAGTTTGCACGCTACACAGACGGCGGTCAGGTTGGTATCAATGTTGGTATTCCTGTACCTGTAGGCTTCATTCCATTCAGCGGTCACAAGCAGAGCTTCTTCGGCGATTTACATTGTCTTGGCAAGGATGCTTACCGCTTCTTCACAGAGAGCAAGTCTGTTACACAGCACTGGTTTGACGAGGAGGAAATGAAGGCAAAAGAGGTTGACACCTGGGACGGTCTTCTTTAATTCATAATTTCAAATAGCAAAAGCCGTTGGAGATTCCAACGGCTTTCATTATTGTTTATCTTTCGGGATAATCCAAATCTTTCGGCAAACCTAAAATATAATCTGCTGATACTCTATAAAATTTGCAAAGTGTTTCTAAAGTATCAATTGGCAATGCTCGCAATCCAAGTTCATAACTTGATATTGCTGTTTGCTTAACAAACAATACCTCCGCAATATTCTGTTGCGTTAAATCTCTGTCTTCTCTTAATGCTTTTAATCTTTGATAGTATTTCATAATTTATAACCTCTTTTCTCCAATGCTCATCTAATAATATCATACACATATATATTTGTGTTAATTTCACAAACATATATAAATATTCGTTCTTTATATTAAGAATTGCATTTTTGATTTTTGAAGTATAATCATCTAAAAGTTTTATATCAGACATTTTTAATCACCCTCATTCTTTGTCCCTGCTTTAGTTAACACAAGGTGCAGAGTAACCCTCATAAAAAATGCATAGACCAATTGGACTACTAATATATTAGACTATTTGGTCTATTTTGTCAAGACCATATGGTCTAATTTGTTATATTTATTTAAAAGGAGGTGAAAAAATGAAAACAAGGCTAAGAGATTTACGAGAAGATAACGACCTAACACAAGAACAAGCGGCAATAATAGGATGCATCAGTAAAAAATCATATGAAAGATATGAAAACGGAATAAGAGATATACCCTTAGAAATCGTTAAAAAATATTCAGAATTTTATAACGTACCAATAGACTACATAGCTTTTAAAACAAATATTAAAAAACCATATCCAAAAAAATAAATTTATGCAAATTGCACAACTTATATATTTATCGTTCACCTTAAGGTGAACATTAATTGAACAGAGAAAATAAAAAAGCGATGTCATAAAGACACCGCTCTATTTATGACATAAAGCATATAACTTTTCTTTATTTAATATAAAATTACTATTGACTTTTTACGCAATCGGGCTAAAATATATTTGTTAATTTTTTGTCACAGTGAGGTAAAAGGAAATGGGAAGTCAGTTTATTATGCCCGGCAAAATCGTTTACGGCGAAGGCGCATTGCAAAATGCCAAGGAGCTTATAAAGAATTTAGGCAAAAAGGCAATGATTGTTACAGATGAATTTATGGTAAGACTCGGCAATGTTAAGCTTGTAACAGCAATACTGGACGAGCTTGGAATTGACCACTGCATTTACGACAAGGTCAACTGCGAGCCTACAGACATCATAATCAATAACGGACTTGACCTTTACAAAGCTGAGAGCTGTGACTTTTTAATCGCAATCGGTGGTGGCTCACCAATTGACGCTATGAAGGCTATCGGAGCAGTTGCCTCCAACGGCGGAAATATCAATGATTATTACGGCAAAACAATCAGCAAACCTGCACCGCCAATGGTCGCAGTACCGACAACAAGCGGAACAGGCTCAGAGGCTACACAGTTCACAATTATTACAAATACGGAAAAGGACATTAAAATGCTGCTCAAGGGCGCAGTGCTTATGCCTGATCTTGCAATTGATGACCCTGCTTTCACGCTGACAGCACCGCAGTCGGTTACAGCTGCAACAGGACTTGATGCACTCTGCCACGCAGCTGAGGCATATACATCAAAAAAGGCGCAGCCGCTCACAGATGAATTTGCACTTTCTGCAATAAAGAAAATTTTTAAATATCTGCCGATTTGTTTCAGAGAGGGACAGAATGTTAAGGCACGGGAACAAATGTCACTCGCCGCACTTGAGGCAGGTGTAGCCTTTAACAATGCGTCTGTAACAATCATTCACGGTATGAGCAGACCGATCGGTGCACTTTTCCATGTGCCGCACGGAATCAGCAATGCAATGCTTTTATCAGAATGCTTTGGATATGTATATGACGGAGCATATGAACGCTTTGCCGATATGGCAAGAGCAATCGGTGCTGCCGATGATAAAGAAAGCGACAAAGCCGCTGCTAAAAAATTTATTGATGCATGTGAAAAGCTTTGCAAGGTATGTGAAATTCCGACACTTGAGCAATACGGAATTGAAAAGGAAAAGTTTTTCGAGGTAATGGATAAAATGGCAGATGATGCAATCGCATCAGGCTCTCCTGCAAATACCATAAAGGAAATTGAAAAAGAAGATATATTGAACATTTATAAAGCACTTTGGAAATAAGAGCATAATGAACCCCGATGATATTTCACTTCATTTTATCATCGGGGTTTCATTATATATATTTTATTATGTCTGATAATTTATTAATTTCATATGTTGGTATAAGCTGTGCTGTATTAATTTCATGATTCGGATTAAACCACACCGTTTTAATACCTGCATTTATACCGCCTTTTATGTCGGATGAGAGACTGTCGCCGACAATAATGGTCTCTTCTCTGTTAAAATTTTCTATTCTCTCAAAGCAGCAGTTAAAAAATTCTATATTAGGCTTTTCATAACCTACAACCTCGGATATAAAAATGCCTTTAAAATATTTCGAAATACCGGAGCTTTTCAGCCTGCCATCCTGCACTCGTTTTGCGCCATTTGAAACAAGATAAAGGTCATAGCCTTTATCACAGAGCGTCTTAATAAGCTCCTCTGCCCCATCCATAAAATAATGCCCTATGCACAAATTATCTTCATAAATTGCAGTAGCCTTTTGAGGTGAAATATCAAGCCCCAGTTCATCAAAAAGCAGCTTATATCTGTTAACCTTAACCTGCTCGCGTGTAAGCTTGCCAAGCTCAAGCAGCTTCCACTGTGATATATTTAACTCGCTGTATCTTTTGATTATGTACTCTGTCGGTTCAATACCGAATGATACCAGTGTTTTAGAAAGTGCCACACGCTCTGCCATTTTGAAATCAAATATGGTATCATCAAGATCAAACAAAATATTTTTAATCATATTCTTTCCTCTTAAAACACAAAAAACAATCCGTTGATGTAATTGTAGCATACATCAACGGATTTTTCTATAATTATTTATTCATTGCATTTATTACAACCGCAGCCACATTCACTGCAATTACAGCCGCAGGCACTTCTGCCTGATTTTTTATCCTTAACCATTTTCACAACAACAGCTGTAACAATGCCGGCTAAAATCAACAGCACGATAATAGTGCCTATATTTTCAGATAAAAAAGCTATCATAAAAACACCTTACTTTCTTTTAGCACCAATCTTCATTGCGCTTGTATCAAGGGTTGTTGATTTTTTATAAGGACGAACAAGCATAAAGATTAAGAATGCCAGAACAATCACAGCCGCTATTACACCGATAAGGCTTGCCTGACCCGCAAAAAGCATACCAAGCTGATAGATAATAAGCGAAATTGCATAAGCAAACAAACACTGATAAGCAATTGCAAACAACGTCCACTTAGGGTTATTCATCTCTCTTCTGATAGCACCCATTGCTGCAAAGCAAGGTGCACAAAGAAGATTAAAGATAAGGAAGGAATAGCCTGCAAGAGGGGTAAGACCTTCAAAATCAAGCACACCGAATACACCAACAACCTCTTCCTTAGCAACAAGACCCATCACAGTAGCGATAGCCGCCTTGATGTTGCCGAAGCCAAGCGGTGAGAATATCCATTTAACAGCATTACCGATTATACCAAGTACGGATGTCTCAAGCTCCATATCAATATCAAATCCAAATCCGCCTGCCTCACGCACGCCAAAATGTGAGCCAACCCAAATAACAATTGTTGCAAGAAGAATGATTGTACCCGCTTTTTTGATGAAAGAGGATGCACGTTCCCAAACCGAACGCAAAACATTGCCGGGAGTAGGCCAATGGTAAGCAGGAAGTTCCATAACAAACGGTGCCGGATCACCTGCAAACATCTTTGATTTCTTAAGCATAATGCCCGAAATAACAATTGCAGCAATACCAACAAAATACGCACTTGGTGCTACCCACCATGCACCGCCGAAGAGAGCGCTTGAAATAAGTGCTATAATAGGCAGCTTAGCACTGCACGGAATAAAGGTGGTGGTAATAATCGTCATTCGTCTGTCATGTTCGTTTTCAATGGTACGTGATGCCATAATACCGGGAACGCCGCAGCCTGTACCGATAAGAATCGGAATAAAGGATTTTCCCGATAAGCCGAATTTGCGGAAAATTCTGTCCATAAGAAATGCAACACGTGACATATATCCACAGCTTTCAAGAAATGCAAGGAATACAAACAGCACAAGCAGCTGCGGAACAAAGCCAAGAACAGCACCTACACCGCCGATAATACCATCAATTACAAGGCTGTTAACCCAATCAGCACAATTGATTTTATCAAGCAGACTGCCGACAAGTGTAGGAATACCCGGAACATAAATTCCATAATCCATTGTATCAGGAACACCTTCAGCGTCCTCACCTACTGCGGCATCAACGATTTCTGAAATATCATAGCCTTCGCTTGCAAGTGAATCACCATATGAACTATAAGCCTCATCAAAAGCGGCATAGTCACCCTCGGCAACAGCATCCTGAATATCCTGTGCACCGATTACTTCAGCATTTACCGCAAGATCAACTGTTTCTTTCAGTTCAGGTGTAAACAGATTTTCTTCGGCATATTCATTCATTGCATCGTCATATGCACTCTGACCTGTAAGATGCCAGCCATCACCGAACACACCATCATTTGCCCAATCAGTAGCCCAGCCACCGACAGTTGTAACCGAAATAAAGTAAACAAGGAACATTATTGCTGCAAAAATCGGCAGAGCAAGAACACGGTTCGTTACAATTTTATCGATTTTATCAGAGGTTGAAAGTCTGCCGGCATTACGCTTTTTATAAGCATCCTTAATTACAGTGGCAACATATTCATATCTTTCATTTGTAATAATACTTTCTGCATCATCATCAAGCTCAAATTCTGCTGCTCTGATATCCTCTTCAATATGTTCAAGAATCGTTTTGTCAAGCTTAAGCTTTTCAAGCACCTTGTCATCACGTTCAAAAATTTTAACGGCATACCAGCGTTGCTGCTCTGCAGGCATATCGTGCACTGCTGCCTCTTCAATATGAGCAAGTGCGTGCTCAACAACACCCGAAAAATTGTGCTTTGGAACAGATGCTCCGCCCTTTGCAGCATCAACGGCTGCCATAGCTGCATCAAAAATGCCTGTGCCCTTAAGAGCCGAGATTTCTACAACCTGACATCCAAGCTGACGTGACAATTCCTCAATTTTAATTCTGTCGCCATTCTTTCTGACAATATCCATCATATTGATAGCAACAACAACAGGAATACCGATTTCCTTAAGCTGTGTTGTAAGATAAAGATTTCGTTCAAGATTTGTACCATCAACAAGATTGAGTATAGCATCAGGTCTCTCGTCAATAAGATAATTACGGGCAACTACCTCCTCCAAGGTATATGGTGAAAGCGAATAAATACCCGGTAAATCCATGATTACAACATCATCATTTTTTTTCAGTCGGCCCTCTTTTTTCTCAACAGTAACACCGGGCCAGTTACCTACATATTGGTTTGAACCTGTAAGTGCATTGAAGAGAGTTGTTTTTCCGCAGTTGGGATTGCCTGCAAGAGCAATTTTAATCTCCATATGTAATTCCTTTCTTGTATTCGATTAGCCTAAACTAACCATCATCTATAAAAAATCACGAGGTTAAACCTCTCATATAAAAACCTTATTGAATTTCAATCATTTCAGCATCAGCCTTACGCAATGAAAGCTCATAACCTCTCAGATTAATTTCAATCGGATCACCAAGCGGAGCAACCTTGCGGATATATATTTCAACACCCTTTGTAATACCCATATCCATAATACGTCGTCTGAGTGCACCTTCGCCGTGAACCTTAACAACAGTTGAGGTTGAACCAATCTTTGCCTGTCTTAAAGTTTTCATTATTATCCTCCGTATACAATTTGTTACACAGTAGTTAGTTTTTTCTAACCGCGTATATGTTAGCATTAACTAACTCATTTGTCAATAGGTAAAATAAATTTTTTCAACATTTTTTTAAAATGCTAAAACAAATAAATATACAAGAGTAAAAAAACTTGTCAACACAGTATATGTATATACCGACTTGAAAATGACATCTCTTAGTGCTATAATAAAATTATATTATGACTCATTATAGGATGTGTATAGCAAATATGAAAATCCACGAATCAGCTGAAAATTATCTTGAAACAATATTAATGATAAAAAATAAAAAAGGTGCAGTACGTTCCATTGATATTGCAAACGAGCTGGAATTTTCAAAACCAAGCGTAAGTGTTGCAATGAAAAATCTGAGAGCAAACGGGTATATTGACGTTGACACAAACGGATATATCACTCTGCTTGAAAGCGGGCAGGAAATTGCAGAAAAAATGTATGAACGGCACACAACCCTTTCAAATTGGCTGATAAGTCTCGGAGTGGATGAAAAAATTGCTGTTGAAGATGCGTGCAAAATTGAGCATATAATCAGCACGGAAAGCTTTGAAGCAATAAAAAAAATCATTTAATAAGGTAATAAAATTAAAGTCTGTCTCTTGATATGAGACAGACTTTTTATTGTGTTATGATTTAAATTATTCACTTTTCGCCATTACATCAAGCGGATTAACTGCTTTGCCATCGAGTATTGTTTCAAAATGCAAATGGCTTTCGCTCTTCAGCTCAAACGGAACTGCGCCGAGTGTGCCAAGCGTCTGCCCAATTGTAACATAGTCGCCTTCTGACACATTAACTGTATCGAAGCCGCAATACTTTGCAACAAGCTTGCCGCCATGGTCAATTTCAATAACCTTACCGAGCAGATTATTACTCTGAACAGAAAGAACAAGTCCGTCATTGATAGCCAGAATCTTGCCGCCCTTTGCACATTTAAAATCAACTGCTGTATGTGCACGATAATCACCCATAGTCTCATTCTTCACAAGCTCTTCGCTGTAGCCGGCAATCACAGCCTCTTCACAAGGATACTTATAAAAGGATTTGAATGGCGTATTGGTATCACTCTGATCCATAGTCGGTTTTTCGGTTGTGGTTACTGTCTTTTCTGTTGTACTGCTCTGTTCTTCGGTCGGCTTTGTTGTTTCGGTAACAGTTTCTTTAACTGTTACTCTTTTCTGCACCTCTGTGGTCTGGGTTTGCTTGACTGTTGTAGCTTCATTAACCAATGTATTATTTGTACTTTGCGTTGAAAAATAAACGATAAGCCCAAGTGCAATAATACAAAGGCATATTACTGAAAACAATGCTTTTAGATTTTTATTATTTGGTTTATCTTTAGTAGACATAAATGAACACCTCACAAGCATTATTGCCTGCAAAAATACATTTTATGCAAAATATGTTCACCTTTTTCCAAAAAGCTATTGAAATAAAATCATATATTTGATAGTATATATTTTACTATGAAAAAATTTAATTTTAAACACACCGTAACAGCCTGTTTTATAGGCTATATGGTGCAGGCAATCGTGTGCAATTTTGCTCCCCTGCTTTTTGTAAGCTGGGAAAAAGAATTTAATATTTCAATGCCGCAGCTGACAACTATTGTTACACTCACATTTTTCACACAAATAGTAATTGATTTGCTGTCAGCAAAATTTGCAGACAAAATCGGATATAAAAAATGCCTGTTCGGTGCACACCTGTTTTCAGGTATAGGCTTTTTACTGCTGGCAATACTGCCGTATATTCTTCCAAATCCATTTATTGGAATCGTAATTTCTGTAGTACTTTATTCTGTCGGCAGCGGACTTTTAGAGGTGCTGGTCTCTCCCGTTGTTGAATCCTGTCCGTCAGATAACAAAGCAGGTGCAATGAGTCTGCTGCATTCATTTTACTGCTGGGGCACAGTCGGAGTAATCGCATTGTCAACTATTTTCTTTGCTGCTTTCGGAAGAGAAAACTGGCGCATACTCACAATTGTATGGGCAGTATTTGCAATTTTCAACGGAATATTTTTCTGTCTCGTTCCGATTATAGAACCTAAGGATGAACCAGCAGACAAGAAGTCCGGCTCACTGTTCAAAAACAAGATTTTCATTATCGCTATTGTTCTGATGATTTGCTCGGGTGCGGCTGAACTTGCAATGAGCCAGTGGGCATCTACCTTTGCCGAAACAGCACTCGGTGTTTCAAAAACAATCGGCGACCTTGCAGGACCTATGGCATTTGCCGTTCTTATGGGTGCAGGACGAATTATTTTCAGCAAGCTTAGTAAGAGTATAAACACTGAAAAATATCTTATCGCATCAGCGTCTCTGTGCATCATTTCATATCTGCTTGCTTGCCTGTCACCAAATGCAATTATTTCACTTGTCGGCTGTGCACTGTGCGGATTGTCAGTATCAGCAATGTGGCCGGGCACAATAAGCCTGAGTACAAGAGCAATGCCTAATATTTCAACAGCAATGTTTGCATTCCTTGCCGTTGCAGGTGATATAGGCTGTACATCAGGACCAACCTTAATCGGCTGGCTCACGGATGCCGTCGGCGGTGATTTGAAAAAGGGACTGCTATTTGCAATCATCTTCCCTGTTATTATGATACTTGCTATGCTGCTTATGAGAAAAGAGAGTAAAAAACTAAGCAAATAATATTGCTTTTCACTCCAAAATAAAGACATAAAAAAACCTTTGCACAATTCACAGTGCAAAGGTTTTTATTTAATAATATCTATCTTTTAAAATTAATGGTTTCATAAACTCCATAATGATCACTAACCAAACCGTTTGTTGTATCATCAAGAATTTCATAGCTTACAATTTCGCCTGATGTGAAAATAAAATCAATCGGTCTGCCCTCGGTTATATTACCCCAATCGTGATAAGTGTTTCTGTCTGCATCCTGAACATTGAACTTTTCCGCAAGCTGACTGCTGGCCGGTCCATCAAGATAATCATTAAAATCACCTGTAAGCACTACACCCGAAATAAACTGCGATGATGCTGCTGTTATCATTGTTATTCTTTCTTTAATAACATCAGCACCAAAAACACGTGCCTCGTCACTTGCATTGTCAAGATGCGTATTAAAGTGATAATAGCATTCGCCTGTTTCCTTATTTAAAAGCTTCACATAAGAGCATACTCTGTAACAGCCTGCACCCTCATACTTACTTTCAGCATCGGGGGTTTCAGACAGCCAGAAGGTACCGCTGTCAAGGCAGTCATATTTATCCTTCAGCCAGAAAATCGAATTCATTTCACTTTTCTTTTCGTTATCATCCCCACCGCGCTGAACGCCGTAGCTGTCATAATCAGGCATCAAATCTGCAAGCTTTTCCATCCAATTGGAATTCATTTCCTGTGTACCGATTGAATCAGGCTTTACTGCATTCATATATGCCGCAAAACGCTCAACTCTTGCATTGCCTGATGTACCTTTCAGCGCATTACCCCAAGGTCCGGCTACATTAAAGCTGACAATACGCACATCTGCATCTGTTTCGCTCTCAACAGGGCTGAAAGCAACCTCTTTAACCTTTGAACATCCTGTAAATACAGATAATATAAGCAAAGCAGAAAGTAATACACACAATAGCTTTTTCATATCAATTCACCCTATTCTTTAACGGCTTGCCGTCAATATAATTTGTAATATTTTCCCATATATTTTTATAGATTTTCTGCACGGTTAAATTTGTAATTCCTGCGATATGCGGAGTTAAAATCAGCTTATCCTTAATCCTGTCATCAAGCAGGATATTATCACTTTCAACAGGCTCAGGCGAAATAACATCAAGTCCCGCACCTGCAATTTCATTATTAAGAAGAGCATTCAAAAGTGATTTATTATTAACCAAATCACCGCGCGAGGTATTGATTAAAAATGCATCCTTCTTCATTTTAGCGAGAAAAGCATCGTCAACCATCTCTCTTGTATCATCTGTCACAGCAACGTGAAGTGACACAAAATCAGCCTGTGCTAAAAGCGCATCAACGCTGCAATATGTAACATTGTATTCCTTCTCAAGCAGCTCATACCTTGTGCGGTTTGTATAGAGAACTCTTGCACCGAGAGCGTTGCAGAATTTTGCTGTTGCCCTTGCAATGTCACCAAAGCCGATTAAACCAACTGTACACTGACTAAGCTCCTTTATAACACCAAAGGCTGCCTTTTTAACCTCAATCTGTCTGCCGTCATACACACTCTGATGGCCGGTTATAATCTGCTTTAAGCAGGCCAGCATCAGAAGCAATGCATCCTCGGCAACTGCAGTATCATTAACACCCTTGTTGTTGCAGACCACAATCCCCTTTTGTGCGGCATAATCAACATCCATACCCTGATAGCCAACGCCCTCTGAATGAATCAGCTTTAAAACAGGCAAAGCATCAATCATTTTCTTATCAACCTTACCCATAGCATCCACCATAAGCAGTTGTGTGTCAGTTGCTGTGTTAATAAGCAAATCTCTGTCAGCAAGCTTAATAAATTTAACATTATGATTGCTAAGCTGAGGAATATATTTTAACGCTGATTCCTCAGTGGTTACATTTGAATAAAAGGTTATGTTCATTACTTTTTGTTTTTCCCTGACTTTTTCTTTTTAATAATTACAGATACTGCAATTGATACAGCTATAACAATTACCACTGCTATGCCGCAAGGGGTTGCAACTCTGATTGCGGGCGGCATATAATCTGACACCTCAGGCATATTGTCTATAAAACCGGGTAATGTATAAAGTGATCCGCCGTCATTAGTACCATAGGCAACACGCAGAACCGTTACATCATACTTACCCATATCCACAGTAACATTTTCACCTGCTGCCAAATCCTTTTCAACAGGATAGGTAGTATTTTTCCCAATTTCATTTGTTGCAGATTTATAATCAGCAGAAATTGATTGAGCTGAAATTCGATTTATATTGCCGAAATCGGATAAATTAACATGGACGCTTGCCGCCTTGCCTGTTGTATTAACCAGCTTTACATATAAGGTCTGCGAGCTTTCATCAAGCGTTACGGATTCATAAATACCATCCTGTATTGTCGCCCCATTTTCAAAGGTTGATTCAATATATTTCGTGCCGTAGTTATTTGAGAACAGCTGCTGTACATAATAGCTCGGGGTAAGTACAACCTCCTGCGAATCGAACCAAATCATATTGATATTCCAGCACTGTGCATTAACCTTAGCAAAAGTCGGAGCATATGAAATCATATCAACTATATCACCATTACGCTCAATACCTGTCAGGTAGCTTGCCTCTTCAACCGCCTCATACATATTTGATTTTGTCTGCAAGGTACCTGTGCCATCAGACGTTGCTGCATATTCACCTATAAACACATGCGCGCCGTTACGGTCATAGCTGTCATATCTGTCATTATGACTAAACAGATAACTGCCTTGTGTATAATAATGCTCATCAACGATCGTATCGCTGAAATCCTCGTTAATCCATTTCCAATTTTCATCAAAGGCATCACCCTCAAGCCATGCACCTGAAGAAGAAATGATTGTAATTTCGGGATATGCAGACTTCACTGCCTTATAAAGCTCCCTGAAGTTACGTTCATAAATATCTCCCCAATTTTCGTTGCCTATACCGATATATTCCAGATTAAATGGTTCAGCACTGCCATTCGCTGCTCGGATTGCCCCCCAATACGTGGTAGTTGCATCACCGTTTGCATATTCAATCAAATCCAAAACATCTTGAACATAGGCATCCCATTCCTTTGTTCCGGGAGTGAGTGCAATGGAATTGAGATAATTTTCCCAATCCGTCTCGCTGTTGATATTAAGAGCTTCAATATCAGCTGTAAAGCCATCTCTCCACTCGACATTATCCTCAGGCATATTGCGTACATTCGTCATATATTCCTGCCACTGAA
>JAIDVA010000387.1 GCA_029059925.1 Eubacterium sp.
TGAAAAGATAATATAAAAATATACTTTAATTGTAAAGTTTTTAAATTAATTCTTAAAACAGAAAAGCTTAAGAGCCCTCGGTTCAACCTTAAAATTAACCTCACTGTAATCAAAGTTTTCACCATCGCAATTGCCCAGAAGCCTGTTGCCGTCAACAGACCAGATTCGTCCGCTTGTTATATAGCCTGATTCAATCTGCTTAATCTCATCAATTTTACCGGCACTATATTTAGGAATAAGCGGAGGTGCCTGATGCAGTTTAATCGGATGACAAAGTGCAAAATCCAGAAGCCCGTCATCAAGCTTTGAATTCGGAGCGGGACAAAATCCACCGCCGTAATAGCTTGCATTGCATATTGCAAACAAGGTATAATCCAGCGGCTCCTGTTGAATTTTATATTCATTGCCCTCTTTATCAATGCAGTTCAGATCAACATTAAGCTGATAATTAAGTGAACTGCACATTACAGGTACAATCGCAAGATTATATGCCTGATGCCCTATTGCAGGCACCTTTGCTGCAATTTTTCTGCCAAGAGTCTCTACCTTTGTATCAAGGCCATAGCTCATAACATTGATACACTTTTCACCATTGTAATCAATAAGATCAATTGATTTGACATCATATTTTATATTACCGTTATAAAAACCAAACGCTTTAATAACATTTTCAACATTGATTTTTTTAGTGCCGTAAATTTTCTTGGCAAAATCATTGCCTGTGCCAAGAGGTAAAATAAGCATAGGTGTATCGGTATGGGCAAGTCCGTTTGCAATTTCGTGAACTGTGCCATCACCTCCACAAGAAACAATTACACAATCCTTACCGTATTTCTGAGCATAGTTGTGGGCAATGTTTTTTGCATCGCCTTGGCAATGTGTTTCCTCAATAATCATATCATCTTCAATAAGACGAAATGTTGATTTAATTCTTGAAAAAAGCTTTTGCTTGTCATCATGTCCCGCAATGGGATTAACCACAAATATGTACTTCACCTTTAACTACTCCTCTTAAGCAAGCGAGATAAATCCGAATAAGTTTTTTATGAACGGATTTCCCGCTATGCTTTGTTAAAATACTCGTTAATCCGAAAGGATTAACTGCGTTTTGTGCCTTGCCTAACGAAAAATCCGTTTCATAAAAAATCTGCGACCTAAAACGGTCTTGATTTTGAGCGGATTTTTGCTTTGAGAAAGAAGTTAGGCTGGCGCCTTACAATGACGAAAAGTGAAAATATGCCGAAATCAAGCCGTTTTGGGCTTGTTCGGATTTATCTCACTTGCTTAGCCAAACAAAAGTCGAACCCAATAGCCTAAAACAATCAGTTTTCCGCACCTAACGCCATTTTTTGCCTTGCTATACGCCAGTATACCTGCGTCAAAGAAATGACGCTATTCGCAAAAAACTGATTGTTTTAGGTGCAGTGCAGTTTAAATCATTCAAATTTTTGGTTAGACAAGGCATAATTTTTATCGCATACTTTCGTATTCGATAAAAATTTAACGACGTATAAGCGAAAACTTGTTGATTTAAACCTTATTTTGTTCGACTCTTGTTTGGCTATGTAAAAACAATTAAATTACTCTTGCTCCGCCGACAGGTCTGATAATCAAAACATGGCAGGAGCCGTCACCGAATACGGCATCCATAGTATTTTTATACTGCTCAAGACTGTCATTAGGAACAAATGCCTGAATTGTACCGGCAAAGCCACCACCATGAACGCGCCATGCACCCTTGCCCTCAAGCAGCTGCTGGCTGATGCAAAGTGCAAGTGACAGCTTTTGTTCAGTAGGATTATTCGGTGTAAATACATTCTGATTATATAAATAGGATGAAAAACCGGACTCCGTAATAATCTGCTTGAAGGAATCAAAATCATTACCTTCAAGTGCTGTAATTGCCTGCTCAACCCTTGTATTCTCATTATAGAAATGAGTTGCACGAAGGAGCGCACGGTCATTTACCTTGCCAACAAGCTGAGGAATCGCACCGAAAAACTCATCTGAACTTATTTCTCTTAACACGCTTTTGCCCATAGCCTGTGCAACAGACTCCATCTCACCTCTTACAGCGGCATAATCATCTGTAAGGTCGCTGTGATTGCCGTGCGTATCAACAATGCAAAGACTATAGCCTGATTTTGCAAAATCAAAGTCAACCTTTTTAATAACAGGATTTTCAGTGCTTTCAAAGTCTATTGTAACAAATGTACCAACCGATGATGCCATCTGATCAAGAAGACCTGACGGCTTGCCGAAAAATACATTTTCACTGTACTGCGCAGCCTTTGCAATTGTTACTGCATCAATATTTCCGTCATTATAAAGATGTGAAATAACAGTACCTAAAAGCACCTCAAATGCTGCTGATGATGAAAGACCTGAACCGCCCATAACATCACTTGTTGTGCAGGCATCAAAGCCGCCGATTTCATAGCCATATTCTTTTAGCCCTGCTGCAACACCTTTAATCATTGCCGATGATTTTCCGAAATAATCCTCATCAGGTGTAAGATCAGACAAATCAACCTTGTTAGGTAAATGCCCCTCGGATTTTTCATTGATAATATTATCCTCATTTTTTGCTGCAACAGCAATAGCATCAAGATTTATTGATGCAGCAAGCACCTTGCCGTTATTATGGTCAGTATGATTGCCGCAGATTTCTGTTCTGCCGGGTGCACTGAGAAGCATTACATCTCTGTCATCACCATAAAGCTCTTCAAACTTCTGAAGTGTTTTTATGTATCGCGGCTTCTGTGCCTCAACAGCCGTATCATTAACATACACTGCTTTAAGCTCGGCGTCAAATGCACCGCTTTGAATTTTTGCGATAATTTCTGATGGTTTCATATTTATTCTCCTTATATTTTATAATACTATTTTATATTTTTCCTTTTCGGAATAAATCAAAAGCGTCTGATTCATCTGCTTTGATTTTATACCATAGAATATATTGAATGTAAAAACCGAAATACAGGTAAATGCAACAATAATCATCAGCAATACAATAAACTGCACTGAAAACGGGTTATAAATTGCCGAACCGATTTTCGTGTAAATAAACAATCTCGGAGCAAATCCAAGAATACTGAGGCAGGTATAATAAACAAAATCATATTTCATTGAGCCATAATACTTTGATACCATACCAAGCGGGATTGACGGCACAAGACGTGATACAAAAAGCACATACGGATTACCGTTGCCTTTAAACTGTATCCAATCCCTTACGAAATGCAGCTGCTTTATACCTAAAATCATACCGGTCCAGCCACCTCCGATAAACTGCCCTTCAACATACTTGACAGTAAAAAAGAATACACAGAATACCAGATTGATAATGACAGCCTGCGTTATCGGGAAAACGATACCCGAAATAACGCACAAAAAGCCCATTGGTATCGGAAGCTGGCATTTTGCAATATAAAGTGCAAATATGCAAATAATAATCTCAACATCCGAATCGAGATTGACTATAGCATCATCAATCTGATTCAGCCAGTTTATCAGTGTATCAAATCTGATTTCAAGCTTTGAATGATTATACAGCACTATTGAAAGAAAAATCAAAAGTGCTGTCATCACAAGAAGAGTGACTAAGGATATTAAATTTGTCTGATGGCGTTTTTGCTGTTTCACAAGGTCATCTCCAAATAATAATATGTTTAACGATTTACACTTAACAAGGATAAATCATTTATACATCCTTGCCTTTCAGCATTTATCTGCTTTCAAAAAAGTTACCTAAAAATTCAAACTCCGGCAACTCATCATATAGAGCACACATCAAATCAAGAGTTGAATTGTCTCTTACAGAGCCCATAACATCAACATAAAAATGATAGTTGAAATCCTGATTTTCAATCGGTCTTGACTCAAGCTTTGTAAGGCTGAGACCTGCCATTGAAAATCTGCCAAGCACACGATAAAGAGAACCTGTTGTATGCGGTGCAGAGAAAATCAACGAAATCTTATCTGCATTATCATCAATAATCAGCTCTTTTGAAATAACAATAAATCTTGTTCTGTTATTATTATTATTCTGCACATTGCGTTTTAAAATCTTTAATCCGTATTTTTTTGCAGCAAGTTCTGAACAAATAACAGCAATATCGTTTTTATTGCTTTCTGCAACAAATTTTGCTGCTGCAGCGGTATTTGTGAAGTTAATACCTGTAAAATCAAAATTCTTTAAAAAGTTATTACACTGTGAAAGTGCCTGAGGATGAGAATAAACATCACTTATATCCTCATATTTTGTTCCCTCTTTTGCACACAGGCAATGCTCTATCTTTAAATCATATGCACCAACTACATAAAATCTGTACTTCATTATAAGATCATATGATTCATGAACTGAGCCTGCTGTTGAATTTTCAACAGGAATAACACCAAACTTAGCCTCACCTTTATTTACAGACTCAAACACATCCTCAAACTGCTTATAAAATTTAACAGGAGAATCAGGAAAAAGCTGCTTTGCCGTAACACCGCTGTAAGCACCATCAACACCCTGACAGGCAACAGGCTCACCATTTGCAGTCAGCTTACCTGTGGTCATTGCATTTGTAATTGTATCTCTAAGCACCTTGCCGCCGCCTATAATCTTGTGCTGAAGAGCTCTTGAAGCATCCATAGTAGCTGAAAAAACGGTCTTTATTGTATCACCCTGTGCACCGCATTTTTCTGCAACATTATCAAGTATCTGCTGTTCTCTCTCAGCATTGAGTACAGGTATACCTCTTTCAACCTTATATTTTGCAACCTGTTCGGATATACTCATTCTCTTCAAAAGAAGAGGTATCAGCTGCTCATCTATACTATCAATTTCTTTTCTGAGATCTAATAAATCCATTGTCAAATAAAATTCCTTTTTCTAATTTACATCATCATATCAAGCAAGCCGAAAGCAATTGCCGCTTCAACAACAGGCACTGCACGTCCGACAATACAAGGGTCATGCCTGCCTTGTATCACAAGTGTTTCCTCCTGCATAGTCTGCAGATTAACACTCTGCTGAGGCTGTGAAATTG
>JAIDVA010000388.1 GCA_029059925.1 Eubacterium sp.
CCACTCTTACATATAACACAGTCCTTAATCTTGTAAATGTCAAAGGTCAAAACGGCGACAAGGGAGATAAGGGCGATAAAGGTGACACAGGTGCTGACGGTAAAGATGGTAAGGACGGCAGAGGTATTGCTAAAACCGAGCTTATCAACGGAGAATTGATTATTACTTATACTGATGGAACAAGTGATAATTTAGGTAGTATAAGTTCAGACATTACCGATTCAATTTCAATGCTTAACTTTACAAGACTTGATGACGGAACACTTAGTGTAGCAATTAAAGAAGAATATAAAACTATTGCAGAAAACATTGTTATCCCTTCAACTTACAATGGTAAAACAGTTTCAACTATTGAAAATAATGGATTTGAAAATTGTAAATATCTAAGTCATATAACAATTCCTAGTACTATAAATACAATTGGCGCTTCCGCATTTAAAGAATGTTCACAGCTGAATAATATTGTTATGCCTGACAGTGTAACTGAAATAGGTTCAGGTGCTTTTTGGCAATGCACATCTCTTGCAGAAATTACAATACCTAAATATGTAGCCATTATTCGTGCTGCTACATTCTATAACTGTACTTCTTTAAAAACTGTAAAATTACCTGAAGGATTAACAACTATTGAATCACATCCAAATGGTACTTTTGGTAAATGTACATCATTAAATTCAATCATATTACCTGATTCTCTTACATATATTGGTGGTTTTGCCTTTACAAACTGTACTTTATTAACGGAATTAACTATTCCCAAAAATGTAGTTTTTATTGGACAAGGTAGTATTTCACGCACCAATATTAAATCAGTTTACTTTGAAGAACCAAACGGATGGAGCAGTAGTAGATTAGGCACAATTGAGGCAGTATCAGCCTCAACTTTAAGCAATCCTAAAGATGCAGCTGAACGTTTAAATAGAACTTACTATTATGACGGAAGCAACTCGTATTATTCTTATAGTCGAAAATAGAAACACTTTAAAATACCCGTATAATAATATAAATATTGAACGAAACTAATACGACCGGGTCATTATTATTCCCTAATAATCCTGTAAACGGACTTACCGATAGTAAATTCTATCAGGTCATCACCATAGTTACGCATAGATATTTCGTATCCGTTTAACTCAACTATGGTATTGAGTAGGTCAAAAACACAGTTTACAGACATAATAGCATCATTACAGGGCAACTCACTTGAGGCAGTAATAGATTTTTTAAGTATTCGTTTCATATTGAAACTCCTTTGATAGTTTATTAGGATAATTTAATTATACATCCAAGTCAGATGGTTTTATCTTTTCAGATACCCTGCTGAAAGTTTCGGCAAGTATTTTCAAACAAATTATTTTTTATCCTTACATAAATATAAAAGGTTTTTTCACAAATATTAAAGCACTCCACAAAGATATGCGTTATCTTTCGGAGTGCTTTTGTTTTGTACAAGCTATATAAAAACAAACATCTCTTTTCATTTATATTTTTGTGTTATAATATATACACCAATTTGTTTTAGTCTAAGGTGTTCAAAATATTAAGAGAACATTAACGGTACTTGGAACCTTTTCGTTTATACCTTATAATACGCTTACAATATTGAAAGGCAGGTATAAATTTATGATTTATGGTTACGCAAGATGTTCAACAAATGAGAAAATGCAAGACATCAACAGACAGGTTAGAGAATTAAAACAAATGGGTGCCACTGATGAAACAATGTACTTGGAATATGAGAGTGGCACAATCACAAACAGAATTCAGTTAAACCGATTGCTTGAATGTGTAACGCAAGGCGATACAATTATTGCAACCGAGGTTAGCAGAATTACACGAAGTGCAAAACAGTTATGTGAAATTATTGAATTTGCAAAGAACAAGCATATTAAATTAGTATTCGGCAGTTTTATTGTAGATTGCATTAATGAGCTTGACCCTATGACAGAAGGTATGATTAAAATGATGGGTGTGTTCAGTGAACTTGAAAGAAACATAATCAGTCAGAGAGTTAAAAGCGGTATGCAAAACGCAAAATCAAAAGGCAAAGTTATCGGCAGACACAAAACAACTATTGATGATATACCAAGAGTGTTTTTCAGGAATTATGAAAAATACAAGAGAGGTGAAATTAACAAAGCTGATTTATCACGCTTATGTGAAATTTCTTATCCAACAGTTTACAAATATATTGCCATTGTGGAGGGCTAAAAAATGAAAGTTAGTATTTATTCAAGAGAAGAAAT
The DNA here is from genome assembly GCA_029059925.1 of Eubacterium sp. Taxonomy (GTDB): domain Bacteria; phylum Bacillota; class Clostridia; order Oscillospirales; family Acutalibacteraceae; genus Eubacterium_R. The sequence continues at coordinate 2,247 of JAIDVA010000388.1, forward strand.
TGAAAAACTTATTGATACCGATTTCCCTAAGAATACCGCCGTTATCAGTTTCTATGACCCAAAGGGCATAAGGAGTGATAATCTTACCCCTGTTAATTATAAAAACAAAGCAGAAATGGTTTATCAGGTTGCTGTGTATGATATTGATATAGAGTGCTTGAAAGATTACGGATTGACATTCGATACATATTTGCCTGAAGCTAAAGACATAGCAGAATTTATATACAGAGCAAAAGAAAAAGGCTTTGATATTATCTGTCAATGCCAATACGGTCAAAGCAGGAGTTCAGCCTGTGCTGCTGCCATACTTGAACATTTTGAAAAGAATGGTATCAGCATATTTGCCGATTACAACTATTACCCTAATCAAATTGTATTTAATAAAATGTTAAAGGCTTTAGATGAAGTGAAAGAAGAAAGGAACTAATATATATGACAAATAAAATTGAAAAAATCAATGTAGTAATTTATGCAAGATATAGTTGCAGCGGACAAAGAGAAGAAAGCATTGAAGGACAATTAAAGGTTTGCCACAAATATGCCGAAGATAATAATTTAACAGTAATTCACGAATACATAGACAAGGCTTTAACAGGCAGAAGTGATGACCGCCCTCAATTTCTGCAAATGATTGAAGATAGCAAGAAACGTGAATTCCAAGCTGTTTTAGTATATGCAATAGACCGATTTTCTCGCAATATGTATAAAACTATGTATTACGAGGATAAATTAGAAAAAAACAAAGTATACTTAATATCTGCTACTGAGATATTCGACAATACTGCTACTGGAAAATTTTGCAAACATATGATGATGGGCAATGCACAATACTATTCCGATAACTTATCTCAAAGAGTTACAATTGGTCTAAAGTTAAATGCAGAAAAAGGAATAATAAACGGTGGCATACCCCCATTTGGATATAAACTTGTTGATAAGAAATTAGAAATTGACGAAAACACAGCACCATATGTGAAAAGGATTTTTCAAATGTACGCTGACGGAAAGAAATGTACTGATATTATAGAATATTTAAATGCTCACGGAATGAGGACAGCAAAAGGCTGTGAATTTGGCAGAAACAGTTTACATACCATTTTCAACAACAGAAAATATATAGGCGAATATAAATATGGTGATATAGTAATCCCTGATTGTGTACCAAGAATAATTGATGATGAATTATTCAATCAAGTTGCTAACATATTAGTTAAGAATAAACACAACGCAGGACATAACAAAGCAAAGGTTGATTATCTGCTTACTACTAAGTTGTTCTGTGGTCATTGTAAATCTCCTATGGTTGGTATTTCAGGTACATCAAAATATAAGAAAACATACTATTACTACTCTTGCAATGAATTCAGAAAAAAGAATTGTAAAAAGCGAAATGTAAGAAAAGACCTTATTGAAAATCTGGTCATATCAAAATGCCTTGAAATGCTTACAGATAAAAACATCAGCAAAATCGCAAAAGAGATTATTAAAGAAAACAAAAAGGATAATGATAATGCGAATATCAAATATATAAAAAAGCAAATGAACAAAAATCAACAGCAACAAGCAAACTTACTTGAATCATTATCAATGTGCAATATAGATACTGTAAGGCACTCCATATTTAATAAAATTGAGAAATTACAACTTGCATATTCCGAATTAGAAAAAGAATTATCTATTGAAAAACTAAAAAATATTGAACTTACTGAAAACGATATAATATTCTTTTTAAACAGATTCAAAAATGGAAATATTGATGATGTAAAATACAGAAAAGCATTAATTGATATTTTTGTGAAGTCGATTTATTTATATGAAGATAAGATTACTATAATATTTAATGTCGATAATATGAGTGTTACTATTGATGATGTAATTCTTGATAAGATTAGCAAATCATCAAAAAATTTGTATTCTAATAGCTCCGTTGTACCAAAAAAGCCTTGGAATTATTTCCAAGGCTTTTTTATTCTATAATACATATTCAAACATAAAAACAGCCGCTGCATTATGCAGCGGCTGTTCGCACCAATACTCTATTTCAATTATTCATAATACTTCTCTTTGGTTACAGCCTTTTTAAGCCTTCCCGCAACAAGCAATATGCTCTCAAGAATCAAGCTCATACAGCAAGGTACAAATAAAATTGCAAGACCAAAGCAATATGAAATAACAATTGCAGCAACAATCACAAGCAATATTATGATAGAGATTTTACGAAAATACTTAAACTCCTTATCCGACAAAGGCTTTTCAGGTGTGTCAAGCGGACAAAGACAAAGAATACAAACAGTACAAATTGCCGCAGCAATCAGCATAACCATTTGAAAATCAAATTGCCTTGAAAGCCTTATAACAACAATAGAAGCCAGAATGGATAGGGTTGACATAAGTTCGCATCTTCCCTCAGTTGAAGCGTGATAGCCTCCTGCATACTTTCTTATAAATTGAAAAGAGATGTAGAAAATAACACTTTCAAGCAAACAGCCAAGCAACAGACCGAAAACGGCTGTTATCACAAAAAACATCAGCTGTGAAATCAGGATAAACAAACCATAAATATATAGCTCCCTGTCGTCTTCAGCAATTGTTCCGTTTGAAAGCATTTTTCTTACAAGCCTTTCGGCAAAATTATTAATCATTGTCTATCTTGCTGAACTTCTTAAGTGCTGCAGGCGCCTTTGGCTGATAAATATGAACACAAGTTGTGCTGTTTGCATTACCCTTGAGCGAAAACTCAACAGCCTTTTTTAACATATTTTTTGAAACACTTTTTTTATTCATAATGAATACTCCTTTCTTCTTCATGTTTTGCTTTTTTTATATTAACAAATAAAATATTGTTCAGCAATAACAACTGCAAAATCACCTAATAATGATACAAAAACACAAATAATACAAATACAATTTTGATTATACTGATTTATTCTTGAATATTCCAAATATTAGTTGTAATTCCCCTTTTTATATTATTCAATTTATCGAAGTACAGTGTTAAAATCAAATGGGTGATAAATATGGAAATAAATTCTAATAAAATGGGATTCAGAATTGCACAGAAAAGAAGGGAAATGGGCATAAAACAGGCTGTTCTGGCAGAAGCTGTCGGCATATCCGACAATCATATGTCAAACATCGAAAAGGGATACAGCACACCAAGCCTGGAAACATTGATAAAAATATGCAATGCACTATGTGTAACTCCCGATTACATATTGCTTGGAAGTATAAGAAAGGATACGGCTCAAAACATTATTGACGATATTATGCTGTGCAATTATGAGGATAAAATCATTATTGAAAAGCTGATTCAGGTTTTTGTCGAGAAAGTAACAAAAAAATAAAAATTGACAAATATTGGTAAAATGCTGTAAACTATGATAAAATAAGTATATAGCATTTTTTAGGACGTGATTAAATGAATATAGCAATTTGCGATGATGAGCAGGAATATATTGACGATGTAAGAAAGCACTTGAATTTGTATTGTTCAGAACACGGAATATCATATGAATTATATGAATTTAACAACAGCAAGGATATTTTGAACAGCAAAACCAAATATGACATTGCCCTTCTTGATATAGAGATTGATGATATCAACGGCATTGAAATAGGCAAACAGCTGCAGATTAGCAACCCTGAAATTGTTTTAATATATATCACGGCATACGACCATTATCTTGACGAAGCAATGGATTTGGGCATAACACGATTTTTCAGCAAGCCCATAAACAGTGAAAGATTCTATATCGGAATTGAACGTGCTATCGCAAAGGTTGACAATACCGAGGTTAAAATCTATCTTAAGGATGAAAAGCAAGGGATTGAGACAATTTATTGCAGAGATATCATTTATGTGGAAATTTACGGCAGAAAAACTAAGGTTGTTAATTCTGACAAAACATATATCTGCAAGGATAACATACAATTCTGGCAGGAAAAGCTTACAAAATCCTATTTTGAATTCCCACACAAAAGCTTTATTATTAACACAAATTTTATTACCGGTTATAACAGAGACTATGTTATTTTAGATAATCAATATAATATCCCGATTGCATATTCAAAAAGAAGCGAATTCAAAAGAAAATTTATGGTGCTTACGGAGTCGTAATATGGCTAAACAATTCGTATTTTTTATAGTATACATAATTGAGGCTTTAATAGCTTATATGTATTTTGATGACAATTATAAAATAAAACGCAAAAATTCAACATCAATCCTGCTTGCGCTTGTTTTGTATTCTTTAGGTTTTTGTATGAATGCAATATGCGACAATAATAGCATAGTTAATACTGTAATATTCTTAATCATAAATCTAGTATACTGCAAATCTTCATTTGATATATCATTAAAAAGTTCCGTATTGCATTCTTCAATACTCCTCGCCATTATGGTCATATGTGAGTTAATTATAGAAACAGGAGCATCATTACTTTTCGATATTCCGATAGATGCGTATAAACACAGCTTTGCATCACTGGTTATTTTAGGAACAGTAGAAAAGGTGTTGTATTTATTAATCTGCAAATTTATTTCAACAGCATTTTCCTACAAGAAAAACAACACACCAAATAATCTGAAACGTGATTTTGCATTATTCCTGTATCCTGTCATAACCACAATCATGCTTTTGGTTTTTTCATACACATCTGCTGCTTATCAGATTTCCGATAAAATAAATTTTGTATTTATAGCAGTAAGTATTGTTTCGCTGATATTCTGCTGTCTAATTTTCATAATCAATCAAAAAATTCAGATTCAGGAAAACAAATTAATTGAACTGCAGGCTGAAAAGCAGAAGAATGAAATGAACCAATCATTTTATATACTTCTGGATAAGAAAAACGAAGATCAAAGAGTTTTCGTTCATGATATGAAGCATCATATATCTACATTAAAACTTATGTCAGATATAGATGAAATAAGAACATATCTCAACGAAATGCAGCCTGAGCTTGACGAATATCAATATATTGGCAAAAGTAACAATAAAATGCTTGATCTGATATTAAGCAAATACCATCATATATGCAAAGCAAATAATATAGAATTTGATGCAGATGTAAGAAGCTGTAATTTAAGCTTTATAAATGATAATGATTTAACCTCTATGCTGGGGAATCTGCTTGACAATGCAGTTGAGGCAGCAAAAGGGGCAGATCATGCATCCATTCACTTTGCAGCGAAAAATCATGAATCATTTAATACACTCAGTATTATCAACAGCTCCTGCCACACTCCCAAAACGCGTGGCGAAAAGCTTTTGACCACAAAAACAGATGCAGCTTTTCACGGCTATGGTGTAAAAAGTGTAGAAAAAACTGCAAAAAAGCATAATGGCGTATGTGAATGGTTTTATGACGAAGTAAAAAGAGAATTCCATTTCAGCGTTATATTTAATCAAAGCAAAAAAAGTTTTGAAAGCTAACAATAAAGCCTACCTTTATAAGGTAGGCTTTATTGTTATTAGAATTATTTTCTATCTGCAGAATAGTTAACATATACTGATTTTTTAAACAGCATATAGTCATACTGAGGACGCCATTGATCGCCCGTTTCACAATTACTGTCAAACATTTCCTCATCGGCACCTACATCAATCGCAGTAATACAGTTTTTCATCATCAATCCATACATTCTGAACCCACCAACAGCTGTAGATGGACTTGCCGTCAATCTCCTTAACATCCTTACATGACTTGCACTGTTTTTTATATTTTTAACGTTTTTTGTGCACAATTCATAAAAAGGATGATTATGGATAAATAGTAAAAAACAAATGCTCTGAGCGGTATAATTGCTCAGAGCATTATATGTTATTATATAAAACCTTTTTCATGAGCCTTCTTTAACAGCTCCGGTTGAATTAAAGGATACGTCCATTTTAGGGGCAAAGTATCTGTGATGATTATTTTTTCAATTTCAGAGTGAATTTCTTCAAAAGTCCTGATATCGGCATAATAAAGCATGCCAAAAGTCTCTTCTCCATCAAAGTTATCCTTAGCAGTAACAGAGTAAACGCATATCGGAGTAATATCAAAATCTACAGCGCCTGTTTCTTCATTAAGCTCGCGTTTGGCAGTTTCGAATATGTCCTCATTCATCTCACGATGACCGCCGGGCACCTCATATGTGTCACGTTCTTTATGCTTGCAGAAAACAAACTTTCCGTTTGCTTTAGAAATAATAACGGCAAATTTTAAAAGTGCATCATCAACCTCATCATAAAATCTGATTTGCATATTAACCTCGTTTCAACAATTCGAATTATTGTTTATCTTACATTTTATTCTTTATCTTCTCAAATCTATCAATTATTAATTTTGACACCACACCAAGCAGGAGGCCTGTTACAAGACCTGCAACAAGCAGAACAGGCAAATAATACGCAATACGAACGGTTTCCATTATCACTGCTGCAACAGCAATCTGACCTATATTATGACAGATACCGCCAAGCATACTTACACCAATAACAGACAGCTTTGTTTTTTTCGTAAGCCACATAACAACAAAACTTAGTATGCCACCGCATAGGCTATAGGCAAGACTATACATATTACCGAAGGTCAATCCTGCTAAAAATATTCTGATAACAGCTATAGCAAAGGCTTCACCGGGATTCATAATATAAAGCGCTACAACCACAACAAGATTTGCAAGACCAAGCTTTACACCCGGTATTGCAAAATCAAACGGAATCAGGCTCTCAAGATAGCTGAAGGTAAAAGCAAGCGCCACCATCATACCGAAAAGAGCAATTTTCTTTGCTTTATTGTCCTTCATAAGATACCTCTTCATACATTAATAATTATTTCAGGGCAGATATAAAATCTGCCCCTGAGAAATAAACATACTTAGGCAACCGCATCAATCTGCTCGTCGCTGTTATCATCAACCACACTCACAACCACCTTGTGCGGAAGACAGATAATTGATTCACCATTCCTGCTGATTTTCTTCTGATTGGTACAAAGACCGTCAGGGCAATTTGCATCAATCATTTTTGCATAGCCATCCTTAATTACAAGTATATTCGTGCCATTGTTATCTGTTTCAATTTCACGTGTTGTATCAACATCAAGCGCAAGGGTATCCACCACTTTACCGTCAATTTCAAGTCTCACATATGCACCCGAATTATCACTTGTTCCGTAAAGGAAAAACAAAAGTATGCCCACAACAACCGCAACAGCTGCAATTAATATAAAATCAGCTTTTTTCATTACTGTGCAGCTTCCTCAGTCACAAAATTATCAAGAACAAAGCTCTGCGCATTGTTAACAGCGTCAATAACTGCCTGAGATGATATTGTAGATTTTGCAATTGTATCAATTGTTGAGCCCTTTGATGAACTGCCTGATGCAACAACAGGAAGATATCTTCCCTCAAACTGATTCTTGAATGATGCCTCTTCAATCTTTACACCGAGATATTCTGTCTCCTCCTGATGAAGAATATCAATAGCACACACAAGTCCGCCATCGGCAGAAATCGTTGTTGTCATTTCAATAGGAACCTCCTGATTATAACCGACAGTTGTTCCTTCAACAATATAAGCAACAAGGTTGTCTGATGCATCATATGCCTCTTTAACAGACACAACATTATAATCAGCTGTGTTCATAGAAGCGATATTAACATCCTTTGTAGATGCAATAGTAAAGCCAACCTCAACAGGTTCGTTATACTTAGCGTTTGCAGCATCATACAAGGCCCTTGAGCCGAATATAACACCAACGCAAACAACAATCATAACTGCAAGAGAAATAAGCCATGTCATTGATTTTGGATTAAAATGTGCCTTTTTACTCATAATAAGTACCTCATTTTCTGATATATTAATTTACTGAATTCAATTGTTTATTCCACATAGTTTTTAAAGCCTGTGCTGTAATGTTCGTTATAATCCTTATCAACCCAGACTGCCTCAACACCATCCATTCCATCAACCATAGCCATTCCCTGCTCAATGGGCATATTGAAAAGTGTTGTCGAAAGTGCATCACCAAGTGCTGAATCATCACATATCACAGAGACACTTGCCATATAATCACTCGGCATAAGCGTATCAGGATTAATGATATGACAATATTTTTTGCCATCAACAGTATAATAACGCTGATAGTCACCGCTTGTTACCACTGATAAATCGGTAATTTTTACATTCGCAAGGTAATCCTTGACTGATGTATCAGGATACTCAATGGCAATATTCCACAGTGTTTTGCCGTCATCCTCCTTATAGCCGAAGGTGCAGATATTGCCGCCGATACTTATAGCCGCCGAGGTCCACAGATTTTCTTTTGCCCAACTGCATATTTCACGCACAGCATAGCCCTTAGCAACAGCGCCGACATCCAGCCTCAGCTGAGGATCTGAAAAATAAACAGTACTGTTTTCCTTATCAATAATAAGGCTGTCAAAATCTGTATGGACTGCTGCAGCCTCAAGCTCCTGTATATCCGGAAGTGCTGCCTCGTCAGGATTATCAATACCATGCTGACGGCTGTTGTGCCAAATTCTTAATACCGAACCAAAGCATACATTTGTCTTGCCATCGCTCAAATCGTAAACATATTTACAATATTCCAGCAAATCTACAATTCTGCTGTCAACCTTAACAGGACCGTCCTTCGCTTGTTGATTAAGCGTGTAAAGATTTACCATACCATCATATGAATTATAAATGTCAAAAAGCTTATCATATTCCGCAAGTCTATTATAAAACTGTTCGTAATGCTCATCAAATGCCTTCTCACTTGTGTCATAGGCAATTACAGTGGAATATGTATCAAACAAATCAAGAAAGCTCGATTGATACCGTTCCTTTTTATTCATGCCCAAATTACTGCACGAACAACAGGAAAGCATTATAACTGCGGACAAAACCAAACAAAAAATTTTTTTCATAACAATATGATTATAGCAGAAAAGTAATACACTTGCAACTAAAAACATAATAATTTAAACAACGCATCTTTATTCACAATTCACAAATATTTTCAAAAATAAGAATGAAATATAGGACTTTCGTCTAATTTTTCTTGTAAATCAAAGATTATACTGTTATAATCAAATTAGGCAATGAATAGAAATCCGAACCTGCCCCAAATGCAGGAATACTTTCCGTATTCCGAGTATTTTTAACACAAAGTAAGGGCAAATCAGCTTATTTCAACCACAGTTCGGATTTCTATTCATTGCCTAAGGGGGTAATATAGATGTCTAACAGCGTAAGAACATATACTGCCAAAGAGCGAAATATGTATCTGCTTGGACTTGCAGGGCAAAATATGATTTACAATATTATCGGCACAGGACTTTATTTTTATTTCCAATCGGTAATATTTATTCCTGCAATGGCAATCAGCATTTTTATGGCAGTTGCACGAGTATGGGATGCAATAAATGATCCTATGATGGGCACAATTGTTGACAAAACGAATACCAAGTGGGGCAAGTGTCGTCCGTATCTTTTATTTGTTCCTCCTATTATTCTTGTAATCACGATTGCAACTTTCCTAAACGGCACCTACAGCTCAGCAAACTCAGCAACACAGAATGTGCTGATCGTCGGCTGGGCAGCAGTATCTTACATACTATGGGGAATGGTATACACGATTGGTGATATTCCGCTCTGGGGTGTAACATCAAGAATGACCGAGATTGAAAAGGATCGTGCATCTATTCTGTCCTTCGCAAGAATTGCCGCAGGACTTGGTGCAGGCATAGTACTTTTATCAATCACACCTGTATCGCAGTCAGTCGGTCAAATGCTTGAAGAAAAGATAGGCTCTGTAGCAAAATCACAGCAATACGGCTTTATTATCGTAGCCACAATTTTTGCATTTATAGGCTGTGGATTATTTCAGCTGACAGGTATTTTTGTACGCGAGCGAGTTCCGTCGAAGGCAGAAAATATCAGCTTTAAAGAAAATATCAAAATAATGTGGGGCAATAAACCTTTCAGAAAGCAGCTTATAAGCGGAATTCTTCGTTCACCTATGCAGACGCTTTTGTCAATTGCCATGACATTGGTATCATATTATTACGGCAACTATTTCGGCAATTATATGCTTTACATAGTTATTCTTGGCGGTGCAGTATTCGGCGGACAGTTTGTTGCAATGGCATTTGTGCCAAAGCTTATGGAAAAGTATGAGAAAACCAAGCTTTATATCGGTTCGACTCTTATGGGCGCAATACCATTTGCATTAATGTTCCCTATTTACAAAATGGCACCACAGGATCTTGATAAGCCAATCTGGCTTGTTGTGCTGTTTATAGTATTTGCACTTGCAGGTGCAGGTATGGGTGCATTGACTGTTCTTCAGTCTGTAATGATTGCAGATGCAGTTGACTACGAAGAATACCACAAGGGATTCCGTCCCGACGGTGTTTTCTTCTCAGGTCAGTCATTTATTACAAAGCTTTCAGCAGGTATCAGCTCAATTATTCAGGGTATCGGTTATTCAATTGTAGGTTTCAGCGGCGATAATGTTAATGCCTGTAACGAAGCACTGCGTGCAGGTGCATCATTCAAAACCGACTTTGAGCCATATGCAGCAATGATGTTCTTCCTTTGCTCGATACCACCTGCAATCGGCTTATTCCTTTCTGTAATTCCAATGAAGAATTACGGTATGACAGACAGCGAGCATCGCTCAATGCTTGAGTCTTTGGTAAAAAGACGCAATGAAAATAAAGATTAATTAAATATTGACAACAGAGGACAGATTCAATCTGTCCTCTTATTTTATCAAAAACGTATATAGAAATTATTGTTTATCGTAGGGGCAAACATTGTTTGCCCGTGGGCACAACGATAATGTTGGCGGGTGCACACTGTACGCCCCTACGATGCAAAATGAAACACCGTTTAATACGTTAAACATAATTTATAGGATTGCAAAAGACACGGCTGCCTTTCTCAAGACAGCCGTGTAATTATTTTGTACCAAATATTAAATTATTGGTTAAACAGTTGCAGCTGCTGCTACTGCCTCAACAATAGAGCTTACAATAATTGTGCAGCCAGCTTTAAGGTCCTCTGCAGCCGGATATCCGTCCTCACCTACAGCAGCAGTGATTTCAGCAGCAGTCTTGCCCTTAGCAAACTCCTCAAAAGCAGCAGCCTGCTCATACCACTCTTTACCAATACCTGTAGCCTCAGATACGCCCTTCATATTGTAGTCGTCCTTAAGTTCTTTCTTTGTAATGAAAGTGCCCTCGGCAACTGTGAACTTACCGTCAGCAATTGTGCACTTCGCCTGTGATGCATCGATTAAGCATGATGTAATCTTGCCATCAGCATCAAGTGTAACAACTGCATAGTTTGAATCGTACTGAAGATTCTCTTCATTGCTCTCATAATACTTCTCAGTAGTAACCTTAAGTTTAAGTGTATCTGTTGAAGATGCACCGAGATCCTGTGCACTGGTTACAGCATTAGCAACAGCCTTAGCAATATTGCCAACATGCATTGTGCAGCCTGCGATAAGGTCTGAGCCTTCAGCAGGATAACCTTCTTCGTTTACAACAGCTGTAATCTCATCAGCAGTCTTGCCCTTAGCAAACTCCTCAAAAGCAGCAATCTGCTCGAACCATTCTTTACCGATTGGAGATGCAGGTCTCATATTATAATCATCCTGCTTCTCAAGCTTTGTTCTGAGGTCTTCAACATCACCTGCATTAACAGCAAGGTCAGGCTTTGTCTGAGCCTCGTCGATTTTACAGTCGATAATCTTTCCATCAGCATCAACAAGAACCGCTGCACAAACTGAATCGATTGTGAGAGTTGTGTCCTTAACATCCTCGATTGTGCTTATTACAGCATAACCTGTTTTTGCAGCTGCAGCATCTGTGCCTGACGGAGTGTCAGTATCTGCATCGCCTTTGCTGCAAGCAGCGAAAGAACCTGCAAGAACACAAGCAAGACCAACTGCAAGAATTTTCTTCATCTTAGTCATAAAAATTTCTCCTTAAGTTAATTGTACATAGTACGTGTATATAATATATTAATTTCCACAGATTGTCAATGTTTTATCAATATTTTATTAACACTTTAAAGTGTCATTCAAACAAATTGATAAAAATATAACGGAAATAATATATTAATCATAAAGCTTAATGATTTTACGTGGACACTTTTCTACGCACGCACCACAGTGTGTACACTTATTATAATCAATTTTTGCAATATTATTTTCAACAACGATCGCACCGACAGGACAATTTTTCGCACAAAGTCCGCAGGCAATACATCCTGCTGTACAAGCCTCTCGCACAGCCTTGCCTTTTGAGTTAGATGCGCACTGCACTCTCAGCTTTGCATCGGCAGGTACAATCTCAATCAGATTATGAGGACAAACCTTTGTACATTTGCCGCAGGCAATACAAAGCTCTTCATCAATAACTGCCTTATTGTCGATAATTTTAATTGCATCCTGATCACAAACCTTGGCACAGGAGCCGTAGCCAAGGCATCCGTATTTACAAGCATAAGGGCTTGTACCGGGCAGCATAGCCGCCATATCACAGCTTGCTGCACCTACATAATTATAATCAATCGTTCTTTTTTCGTTACTGCCGTCACACTTTACATAAGCAGTTTTTTTCTGCACATCTCCAAGCTCTTTGCCCATTATCTCTGCAATTTTTTCGGCAACAGGCTTACGCCCTACCGGACAGGCAGACACATCTGCCTCGCCGCTTGCAATAGCCTTCGCAAGACTGTCACAGCCTGCATATCCGCAGCCGCCGCAGTTACTGCCCGGCAGTACTTCTCTTACCTTCTCTTCAAGCTCATTAACATCAATATGAAATATCTTTTCAGCAAGGCTGAGAACAACACCTATGATTATGCTGAGGACACTTAATACTGCAACTGCAGTAATGATTTCATTAATATTCATAAATCATATCCTCCTTATGCAAATGCGTTAAAGCCGTAAAAAGCAATTGACATCAGGCAAGCAGTCATAAGAACTGCGGGTGTTCCTTTAAATGATGCAGGAAAATCATTATTCTCTGTCTTTTCACGAACACCTGCCATAATAACAATAGCAATGCAAAAGCCGATTGCTGTACCAAGACCTGTTACAACACTTGTAACAAAATCATTTGACTGCTGAACATTTGTGAGTGCAGTACCAAGCACTGCGCAGTTTGTTGTGATAAGCGGTAAAAATACACCAAGACTCTTGTAAAGCGGAGGAACCGCCTTTTTAAGGAACAGCTCAACGAGCTGAACAAGAAAGGCAATTACAATGATAAACGCAATCGTTTTTAAATAAACCAAATCAAATTTAACAAGAACATAATTATAAAGCAAGCTAGTGACAGCTGAGGCAATTGTAATAACAAATACGACAGCACCGCCCATACCTGCTGCTGTTTTCATGTTCCTTGATACACCAAGAAACGGACAAATTCCAAGGAACTGACTTAATACAACATTGTTGATAAGTGCAGTTGTAAGGAGCACTAAAAATAAAGTTTTAACCATTATTTGCAACCTCCTTCTTTAGCATTACACTCGGCACAATTGCCGCTACAGCCGCCATTACCCTTAACGTGACGGTTAGCACCCTTGAGCTTAAGCTTATTCTGTAATGCACAGAGAAGTGCAAGCACAAAGAATGCACCGGGAGCCATTACAAAGATTGATACAGGCTCAAAGCTTTCAGGTGTTACCTTTAATCCAAAGATTGTACCTGCACCAAGAAGCTCTCTTACAATACCGATAACAGTAAGACCTATAGTAAAGCCAATACCAATACCGATACCATCAAAGATAGAGAGGAGCGGTCCATTTTTTGATGCGTACTGCTCTGCTCTGCCAAGTATAATACAGTTAACTACAATAAGCGGAATAAAGATTCCGAGACTTTCATAAAGCGGCGTAACATATGCATGCATAAGCATTTCAACAATTGTTACGAAGGATGCAATAATAATAATATAAACGGGAACTCTTACACCACTCGGAATAACCTTGCGCAGAAGTGAAATAAGCAGATTTGACATAATGAGAACTGCCATTGTAGCAATACCCATACCCAAACCGTTTTTTGCACTTGTTGTTACTGCGAGAGTGGGACACATACCAAGCATAAGAACGAATGTAGGATTTTCTTTAACAATACCATTATAAAGTCTTTCTAATATAGCTTTCATTTATCTCACTCCCCTTTCAAATCTGAATTATAGAAATCAATGGCACCATTAACAGCTGTAAGCACTGCATCTGTTGTAATGGTTGCACTTGCAATCATATCTATTTCATTATTTGCTGTATCAGCACCTGACGGCACGTGAATAACAGACTGTTCTGTTGTCATACCAACAAACTGTGCTGCAAATTCATCTGTTTTACACTGGCCGCCGAGAGCCTTTGTTTCATTGCAAACGATTGTTGCAAAGCCCTTGATTATTCCATCGTTACCGATACCAAGTGCTATCTGCAAATCCTCATGATAAGCATTGTGTGCTGTAACTGTAATGATGTAACCCATATCGCCTGCCTTGTTTACAGCATCAACAGTGTAGTCTTCATTTGTCACAGCAGTAAATTCATAAGGAGTTACGGTATCAAGAGCTACATCCGGAAAGGCCTTTTCCATAGGGTCCTTTTCCTCAGCCTCTTTGATACCACCGCCAAAGCTTGACTGATAGAATACTATAGCAGCATTTGCCGCCTCAGTTGCGGCATTTGTTGTAATAGTTGCACCACTGATTACATCAATCTGATTATCAGCAGATGCACCTGATTTTGTATATTCGAGAACTGCTGCGATCTTACCGGCAAACTGTGATGTGAAATCAGGCTCTGTACATTTTGAACCGAGTCCTGCTGTCTCATTCTGTGATACAACATCAAAACCTGTTATTTTGCCGTCTTTTGTAATACCTACAGCAATCTGCAAATCGCCGCCATAGCCGCTTGGAGAGGTAGCTGCAATTACATAACCGACAATATTGCCGGTTGCATCTGTTACCGCGAGAGCATCGTTGACAAAGCAGCCCTCATAGCCTGCTGATGAAAGCATTTCGGCAGAGCCTTCAATAAGTTCAGTACCGTTTTCAATCTCTGAAAATCCGGCAGCATCCTGATATACAACCTTATAAACCTCTGCTCTGGCATCAATCTCTGCCTGGGCAATAGGTCCTCTTGTCACCTGATTCACGACTGCAAGAGCAAAAACAGCAATAAAGGTTACAATAAAAAGGACGAGTGTATTAACTAAAATACTTGATTTTTTCTTAGCCATTATTTACTCTCTCCTTTCGCTTTTTTCATTGACTTTTCACAGCCAAAAGGCTTAGGAACAGTGATTTTTTCAATAATCGGAACAAGCAGATTGCCGATGATAATTGCATAGGAAACACCTTCTGCAGATGAGCCGAGAACTCTGAAGAGAGCAGTCATAAGACCAAGAACTACACCGTAAATAAGCTGTCCCTTTGCAGTAATCGGACTTGTTACATAGTCGGTTGCCATAAAGAAAGCACCAACAAGCAGACCACCTGAAAGAGCCTGACCTGCAAGATAAGTAACTGAAATATCGTTGCCTGCAATCACATTAATGAGTGCAGCAAAAACAACTGTTGATAAAATATAGGTTAAAGGAATTCTGATGGAAATAACCTTTTTAATGATAAGATATAAGCCACCGATTAAAATTGCAAGAGCTGAAACCTCACCGATACATCCGCCATGGAAGCCGAGGAACAATGTGAGCAAATCAACCTCCTCACCTGCCTTGAGCATTGCAAGAGGAGTTGCACCGGCTACACCATCGATTGAAAAATCATTCATTCTGGATGTGAATGAAATTAAAAGGAAGCATCTTGCGGCAAGAGCAGGGTTCATAAAGTTCTGACCCAGACCACCAAAAAGCATTTTAACCGCAATAATTGCAAACACACCGCCGATAACCGGAATCCACCATGCAACGGTTGACGGCAGATTGATTGCAAGAATAAGACCTGTAACAACCGCACTGTAATCAAACACAGTAATGGGCTTTTTAGCAATAAGCTCAAATAAAAGTTCACTTACTACACAGGTAACAACTGAAATTGCAATTACAATTAAAGCATTCCATCCGAAGTGATAAACACCAAAAGCAAGAATCGGAAGAAGAGCAATCGCAACATCACGCATAATTGCTTTGGTTGTACTTTGTTCTCTCACGTGCGGAGAGACTGAAACGTTATACATAAATATCTTCCTCCCTTTCCTTAATTTTTAGCACGCATTTCACGTACTTTAACCTTACCGAGTCTGAACATCTGCGTAAGCGGAATTTTTGCAGGGCACACATAGGTACAGCTGCCGCATTCCATACACTCGAAACCACCGAGACTGTCAAACTTTTCAACATCCCCTGCTCTTACAGACTTAGCAAGCATCTGCGGAACAAGATTTGCAGGGCAAGCCTTCACACATCTGCCGCAGTGAATACAAGCTGACTGTGCAAGCGCAGCTGCATCATCCTTTGAAAAAGCAAGGATTGATGATGAGGTTTTAACAACGGGCACATCAAGTGTACTCATCGCCATACCCATCATAGGTCCACCGGAAATAAACTTAACAACATCATCCTTTGCACCGCCTGCCTTTTCAAGCACATAGCTGTGACTTACCCCAAGCGGAACATCGAAATTGCACGGCTGATTAACAGCCTCTCCCGTGATTGTTAAGATATTATGGATTAACGGCATATTCTTATAAACTGCTTCGTAAATTGCATAACAGGTTCCGGTATTAATAACAACACAGCCCTTATCAGCAGGCAGCATTTTTGAGTTGATTTTTCTGCCTGTAATGGCAAAAATCAGCTGTCTCTCACCGCCCTGAGGATATTTTGTTTTGAGCGGACATACACTGATTTTATCTTCGCAGGCTGTCTTTTCCTCAAGCAGCTTGATCGCATCGGATTTGTTATTTTCAATACCAATAACAGCCTTTGCATTAGGCAAAGCCTTAAGCACTGCCTTAATACCCTTTATTATATCATCACTTTTTTCAATTAAAAGACGATAATCTGAGGTGAGATACGGCTCACACTCTGCAGCGTTGATAATTAAAGTATCAACCTCGTCCACATTCTTAGGTGAAATTTTAACACCTGTAGGAAAGCCGGCACCACCTAGACCAACTATTCCTGCATTTTTTACTATATCAACAATATCATTTGCTGATAAACCTTCAATGTTTCTTTCTTCTCCAAAGCCGTCAACAGTCTCACCGAGCATATCATTTTCAATGACGATACAATCAACCATATTACCATTGACAACAAGTCTTTGTTCAATCGCCTTGACAGTGCCTGATACTGAGCTGAAAACAGGAGCAGAAATAAATCCGCCTGCCTCAGCTATAAGCTGACCCTTTAAAACCCTGTCACCCTTGGCAACAACCGCCTTAGCAGGTGCACCTATATGCTGTGACAATGGATAAACCATAACAGACTCAGCCTCAATACACTGTATAGGACAATCCTTAGAAAGCTCCTTGCCCTCATAAGGATGAACGCCTTTTTTAAATGTTTTGAGCATATTAACTTACATCCCCTCAAGTTATTTCGACAATTTGCCGATTTTATTACACTTTGGTACATTCTGTATTGTAACACATAATTTGTAAACAATCAATCGCTAACCGTTATTTGTCGATGAATTGTCAAAATATACAAATA